>DAIDLK010000007.1:0-15910 GCA_027449525.1 Legionellaceae bacterium
TATAGCATGATCCCATTAATTAAAATTGCAAGTGATTTTTGAGGGGTGATTCCTAAATTTCATTCGCGAAGCGTATACAATGTGGTAGCCGGCGCGGGCTATTTTGTGAACACACACCATGACTTACCGGAAAATATTAAGTTAGCCTATGGGATTAGTGCGTATTATCTGGCGCAAACGCAAGTAGCGGGACAAGTAGTGCAAGAAAATCTATTTAATAATTTATCGTATTCGTACCATACCTTTAACGTACCCATGTATGCGATGACACGGGCTGAATTACCCTTGCAGAATAAACCGTTGTCATTGCTGGTTGATGTGGGCATTGGGCCGAATGTAGTGCAAACACAAGCATTTACTGAGCAGCCGCTGTATAGCGGTGCGGTGCCGGATAATTTTTTCAGAGGAGCCAGCCGAGTCAACTTTAGCGCCACGGTGGGCGTGCAGGGACGCCTACAGAATGTCTTCAAGACTTATCCATTAGAGTGCGGCTATCGTTTTTATTACTTAGGCAACGGCGCCATTGCCTCGAATACTAATCAACTCACTAACACTCTGGCTACCGAGGTAAATTACGCTCATGCTGTAATTTGCTCGTTACTCATTTAAAAGGAAGGTGTCGTTATGCTAAAACAAATAAGCACTGGACTGCTGTTGGCTTTCGTTCTACTCTTACCACAAGGATGGTGCGAGGCCCAGCCAACTTCTCTTTTTTCAGTACAGTCAAGTGGTACAGTCAGTAATCTGAACATCACGCTCTGCCTTAACGGCGCCATCCCGTCAAGTTGTGAAACGCTGTGCGTGAACGGCCTTAGTTTGTCGATTAGTACGGTTATTCCGAATCATACATACTCGAATGCAGGAATTAAAATTAATACAGCAGGGTTTAGCCTACCGAGCAGCGCCTGTACTCGAGTAGCCAATGGCTTTTGCTTATTTTCAGTGAGTGACACGACGTTCAAACAAATTAATTTAATTGGTAGCGAACTGACGATTTTACCCACCGCACTGTCTGCTTATGCGACGCAAGGGTTTGAGTACAGTCAAACGTTCACTGCAACGGGTGGCAGCAGTCCGTATACCTATGCCATCACCGCCGGTCAATTGCCCGGTGGGCTGACGTTGGATGCTACGACAGGTGTAATTTCGGGTGCGCCGAGCAGCCCAAGCCAAGGCCTGTACACGTTTACTATTACTGCAACCGATGTGAATTCTACTATGGGTAGCCAACAATACTTTTTAAACGTTAGCAAACCACTGATCATAGCACCTTCGTCAGCTGGTCTTAGAGCAACGGAGGGCACTAGTTATTCGCAAACCATTTCGGCGAGTGGAGGCACCAGCCCTTATACCTATTCTGTTACCGCTGGTTCATTGCCCTTTGGCTTGTCACTCGATGCAACTTCGGGTGTTATTTCAGGAACGCCAACAACTGAATTTATTTATACCTTCACGGTAACTGCAACGGACGCAAATGGTGTGCAAGGTTCTATGAATTACGTCTTAGTGGTTAGTGGCACATTGACTCTTTCCCCGGCTTCGGGCACAACCTTGCTCGCACCGGTTGGAGTCACTTATAGTCAAACGTTTGTTGCTAGTGGTGGTACTGCCCCATATACCTATGCGGCCGTTGGCTCACTGCCCGATGGGCTTCAATTTAGCAGCACAGGTGTTCTTTCTGGTACACCCAGCGTTGCCGGGACATATTTTTTTGTGGTCCAGGCAACCGACGCCAACGTTAACAATGGTGCGGCTTATTACAGTTTGATCGTAAGTTCCAGCCCAACGCTCTCATCGATTAGTCCAGCTGGAGGACCAACCAGTGGTGGTCAAACAGTGACCTTGAGTGGACAATATTTAACCGGAACGAGCAGTGTGACGTTTGGAGGGGTGAGCGCCTCCTCCTTCTCGGTTATTAGCGATACTGAGGTAACTGCGGTTACTCCTGCTGGTACGGCCGGCAATGTAACTGTTGAATTGACAACGGCTAACTACCCATCCTCACCGGCAACCATAGTATATACTTACCAAGGCGATATTTCAGTGGATTTATCAACGTATTACAATATTCTAGGATTCGCTACGTTTGGCAATCTTCAGTCAGCTGGAACTACTTGTAATGGGTTTAATACAGTCGGAAACGTCTATCCTTCCACTGGTTTTACCTCACCTATAACCTATAACGGCGTCGCAATGACAGTCGGCCCGATTGCTTTTAACAATGGTGTCTCGGTGAACGCGGTGAACGCACAAGGACAATCAATTTCGGTCACTGAGGGTAACTATTCATCGCTCTACATGCTGGCAGCCAGTTCTGACGGAACAACAACCCCAACTATTACCGTTAATTACGCCAATGGATCAATTGCCAACCTTACCCCTGTGGTTTGTAATTGGTATTCGTTGGACTGTAATAATACCGTCGTAATTTCAGCATCCAATCAGTTGTTTAGTTGTGGTGCTTCAGAATTTAGTCAGCCCCAACCCGTTTATTTGTTCGGATTTACGTTGGGACTGAACAGCACCTTATTAGTAAGTAACATTCAACTCCCTAACCTGCCAATTGCAGGCGGTGATCCGGCGTTCAATGTGTTGTCATTCACACTTGTTCCTTAAGATTGTCCAAGGCTACTCTGGAGCAATAAGTTTCAGTAAGACCAAGTAGGGTGAGGCATGCAATGAGCGATACCAGGGGCAGTAGGGTGATGGCATACTGGAAATCGGCTGAGACAAAATGATTCGCCTCAATGCCGGCATGTTGTTGGAGTAAGGTGCCAAACAGTACTTGGCCGACTCCTCCAGACCCGGTGATGATCATGGATGCAATAGCAGTGGCAAGACCGGTGTTCTTGGCGCGGTTACTCTCAGAAATTAGCGGGTACCCAATCACTTGGCTGCTACTAAATAATCCAATTGAAAAAAATACCAACGATAAGGCAATAAAAGGTAACTCAGTACCGAACTTCAGGATGAGTAAACTACTCAATAACCCCACCGCACCAACCAGCATTAACGGTTTTCTGCGGCCTAGGTGGTCGGAACCAAAGCCAAATAAGGGTCCACCTATCATGCAGCCAATTAATACCAGGCTAATGATATTGCTGGCGTCAATGTTACTTAAATGATGCACTTTATCGAGGTAAATGGTTCCCCATAGGGCACAGAGCACCATAATGGGTAGGTTCATACAAGCGGTGTAGAGGCTACCCAACCAGTTTTGTTGGTTGGTTAGTATTTGTTGTAACTTGGTTGTCAAGGGTGAGCGATCATGGGGGTGATCTTTCGGTTGTTCTTTATCTTTAATGGTTAAAAAAAGCCAGACAAAAATCAAAACGCCTAAAAGAGTGTCGATTAATAACGCGTTTCGCCACCCGATGTAGGCCGTTAACACAGCTAATGGGGTGTGGGCCACCATACCACCAAAAAAAGCCATCGTGACCACGCATCCGGTCACTAATGCTTGACGATTGGGCGGAAAAAAACGGTAGCACAAAACAATGCACGCTAAAAAACAAAAGGCGTTAGCAACCCCGGTCAGTGCACGAAAGATTATCGCTAATGGGTACGAGGTGGTTAAGGCAAAGCCAAGCGTACCTAAGGTGCAAACTGCCATGGTAATCAAAATACTTTTTCGCACGGAAAATTGGTCTAACAAGATGCCGGCTGGAATAAAAAACACAATACTGGCCCAAACAAACGTACTCGACAACCAACTTAACTCGGCCGCATTGATGTTAAAGGCTTCGCGTAGTGGTCGATTAATGACATCAAAAATGTTCATCTGTAAATAAACGTACAAGAAAAACAAGCCTGCCGAGAGGCAAACAAGCCAAGCTTTTCGGGGGTTGTAGTCGTTATACGTCATGCCTATCTCCTCAAAGTGCAATTGGCTAACTTAAAGGAACAGGGGAGTCGTGTCAAATGGAATGCCAGTTACGAGGTCTTGTTGGTGATTCAGATCAACGACCAGATGGACTGCTCTTAATACATGTGAAGACCACCATTGACCGCCAGGTTGGACCCGGTCACAAACCCACTGCGTTCGGAGGCTAAATAGGCAATCGACCAGGCCATTTCTTCTGGTTTGGCCAAACGCCCCACGGGGATGGTGGCAATGATCTTTTGCAACACCGGCTCTGAAATTGATTCAACCATTTTACTGTGGACGTAGCCTGGCGAAATTGAGTTGACGGTGATTCCGTATTTAGCAACTTCAAGGGCTAAACTTTTGGTGAAGCCGTAGATGCCTGATTTAGCCGAAGCATAATTGGTTTGCCCAAATTGGCCTTTTCCGCCATTGACGGAAGAAACATTAATGATACGCCCAAAGCTACGTTCAATCATGCCGTTGATAAATTGCCGGGTCACATTAAAGACGCTATCCAGATCAGTATGCACCACCTGAATCCATTGTTCGTAGGACATTTTATGCAGTGTGGCGTCATTAATAGTACCTGCCGCGTTAACTAAGGTATCTATCGGGCCAAAGCGCTGTTCAACCTCACTAGCCATGGCGGCACAATTTTTGAAATCATTGACATCCACGCTCACCACTCCAATATCAAAACCTAATTTTTTCTGTTCCGTTTGCCAAAGTAACGCCTTGTCTTCGCTAAGGCGATCGGCCGCGATAACTGTGGCGCCTAAACGGAAAAATTCCTGACAAACGGCGGTACCAATGTCGCCTAAGCCGCCGGTGATGAGTGCGATACGATTCTTCATATGGGTTCCTATAACTGTTTTTTATAGTCTAGTCGACAAAAAAGACTTTAGCGAATCGTCATTGACAATACCGTTTGCAATGACTATAGTTTAATTGTGCAGTGCAACATAATGTGACAGGAGAAACATCATGAATCAGGACTATTTTGATAAAATTGCCAACCTCTTTAAAGAGGCGCAAGAGCCTTTTCGTGCCATGGCCGAATTGAACGTGAAAACATTGCAAAGTTTTGCGTATCTCAAGCCAGACGATTTTTCGAAAATTACCAAGCCTAACGAGTTAATCGAAAAACAGCTTGAGATGGTTGTATCGAATGGCCAAAAAGCGCTAGACTACTTACAAAAATCGTTTCAAATTATGGAAAAAGCGATGGCGTCGTTTACGCATCACGCTAAAGATACCATGCAGGATAAATAACGATCGGTTGTAACGAACTCGAGTCGCGGTCTTTGCCTTAACTCGGGTTTTGCTTCGTTCAGAGGTAGGCTATGGATGACCAAACTGATGTGCAGGAGATTATTCAAGCGATTATCGAAAAAAGCCTCCATTTGATGCAGCGCTTTGAGAAAAACCCCGAGCAATGGCATGCTTACTTTCAGCAATGGCTTGCTTTTTCCACCGATTACTTCACTCTACTCAAGGTTCTGTTGGACAATCCAGAACCTGTTCAACAAACCCTTTTGGGTTATTGGCAAGCGGCGATGGCTCTTTGGCAACAACCATTTACGCAGGGTGTAACGGTTGAGGCGATGCCAATTCAGGATAAACGCTTTAGTGCCGACGAATGGATTAAGCACCCTTTTTTTCATTTACTGAGCCAGCACTACCTACTTGCTAAGCAACAAATGATGTCAGGTTTGGAGCAGATCAACTGCCCTGACCAATCGTTAGCTAAACGTGTGCAGTTTTTTGCCCAACAATGCATCGATGCGTTATCGCCCGATAATTTTGTGCAGACCAATCCGCGCTTAATGGCAGAAACCGTGCAAAGTCAGGGGATAAATTTATTATTAGGTTGGCGCAATTGGCTTAGTGATCTTGAAGCAGGCCATACCCAATTAGCCATTAGTATGACCGATAAAAATGCGTTTAGCGTGGGAAAAAACATTGCTACCACGGCAGGACAGGTGATTTACCGAAACGAATTAATGGAGCTGATTCAATACACACCCAAAACCACCAAGGTGAAATCGATTCCGTTACTAGTGATTCCGCCTTGGATTAATAAGTATTATATTCTTGATTTGAGTCCGCATAACTCACTCATTGGTTGGTTAGTGGCGCAAGGGATTACCGTATTTACCATTTCATGGGCTAACCCAGATGCTAGTTTTTCTCAAAAAGGATTGCCCGATTATTTAACAGAAGGCCCAATGGCTGCTATCCGAGTCATACAACAACAATTAAACGTTGAGCAAGTCAATGCATTAGGCTTTTGCATTGGGGGGACGTTACTGTCGATGTTGTTGGCGTATCATAAAGCCCTGAACATTAACTCAATCCGCTCAGCTACGTTGTTAGCATCCATGATTGATTTTAGTGATCCGGGGGCCATTGGTGTTTTTATCGATGAGCAACAAATTGAAAAATTTGAACAACACATGCAGTCCAAGGGTTATTTTGAGGGTGATCTCTTGGCGAGTGCGTTCAACTCGTTGCGTGCTAGTGATTTAGTTTGGGCGTTTTTTATTCGCAATTATTTACAAGGCAAACCGCCGGTCCCGTTTGATTTGTTGTTTTGGAATACCGATACCACTAATCTACCAGCTAAAATGCACTCTGAGTATTTGCGTTGGATGTATTTAGCCAATGATTTGGTCAAGCCAGGTAAAATTGTGATGAATGGCATTCCACTCGATGTGACACGCATTGATATTCCTCTATTTTTTGTATCGACCATTAAAGACCACATTGCTCCTTGGCAAACAGTGTTTAATGGCTTTCAGTTAATGCAGGGTAACAAACGTTTTTTATTGGGTGGTTCAGGACATATTGCCGGGATTGTGATTCCGCCCGGCGGAGAAAAATACGGTTATTATCTCAATCCTAATAACGCCACCAGTGCAGAGGACTGGCTGGCTAATGCCACGCATCACTCTGGCTCGTGGTGGTTAGAGTGGATAACTTGGCTAAAAAAGGAATCAGGCCGCCTCATTAAAGCACCACTACTCGCTAAATTACCATTACCAGGTTTAAACCCTGCGCCGGGAGAGTACGTAATGAAACCGAGTAAGATTGAGTAAATAGTGGTTGTTGTTTATGTTTGGCGGAGAGGCAGGGATTCGAACCCTGGGAAGGTTGCCCTTCAACGGTTTTCAAGACCGCCGCAATCGACCGCTCTGCCACCTCTCCACTAGCCGAAAATACTAACTGAACTTGCACCGTATTGCAATCGATTTTTCATGCTGTAAAGATAGCGGTTAAGCGGTATAATGGTCGCATTGCGGGTGATGGTTAAAAAGGATAGCTGTGTTAAGGCAATTATTAGTTTGGAGTTTACTGCTGAGTTTGGTTGCTTGTAAAAGCTTTTGGGCCGAAGAGGGTGACGAAGAAGAAGGCCCTTTTAAAGGAAAAAACGCCCAGGTTATTTTTAATGAAGCGAACAACGCCTTAGCAAAACAAGATTATAGCCAAGCTATTAAATATTACGAGGGCTTAGCCACGCTCTACCCATTTAATGATTATGCCGAACAAGCCGAACTAAAATTAATTTATGCGTACTACAAAAAAGAAGACTACCCTTCAGCAGCCGCTTCGGCTGAGCATTTTATCCATTTATACCCGCGCGCGCAGCGTGTTGATTATGCCTATTACATGAAAGGTCTGGCTAATTTTCAACAATTACGCGGTACCGTCACTACCGTGTTGCCGATTGATCAATCGTGGCGTGATCCGGGCACGCAATCGCAAGCTTATGCTGATTTTTCTACCCTAGTGCAAAAATTTCCGCGCAGTCGCTATAAAAATAATGCCTTGCAGCGTATGATTTACTTACGGAACATGTTTGCGCAAACAGAATTGAACGTGGCGCGATATTATTACGAGCGTCGAATGTACGTGGCAGCACTTGAGCGCGCGCATTATCTAATTAACACTTATCCTCAAGCTACCAGCGTGCAAGAGGCATTAGCGTTGGTCTACTCAGCGAATCACCAATTGGGTTTAAACCAAGCAGCAACGGAGGCGAGTCAGGTCTATCAGGCAACCTATCATCGCCAACCAGAAGAAGAGTTCGTACCCTCACTGACGACATAAGCGAACATTGGGTACATCGGCTGGGGTAATGCTGTGGGTTGAGCGCACGGAATTAATGTCTAACCCGCCGCGTCGCGTGGATCGTCCAACGATGGTGAGACGTTCAGGTTGGCAATGCGCTATCAGATTAACGAAAATTTTTTCGATGCATTGTTCATGAAATTCATTATCGTTGCGAAATGACACCAGGTAACGCAACAAGCCAGCACGGTTAATTTGTTGGCCGTGGTAAGTAATTTTTATGCTGCACCAGTCGGGTTGATTGGTAACCAAGCAATTCGATTTTAATAAATCAGAGCACAGTGTTTCGCTCACAATGGCCGGTTCAGTGCTTAGAAACTCCGCATTGTGATGATACGTATCGCAGTGAATATCGAGCGTATCGATAGTCACGCCGTCGAGTCCAGCTAGAAGTGGTTGCGCGTGAAAGGAAGCTAGTGGGTGCAGGGTTACCTGCACAAAGCGTGCTTGTGTGCGTTGTTGTAAATCAGCCGTAATGATTGCTTCAACTGCTGCATCGGACGCAAACGATGTGTTATTCAATGCGTTAAAATAGAGCTTCATGGATTTCGACTCAATAATACATGGCGAATCGCACGGGTAGATAATTTCGGCAATCGCTACCACCGGCTTACCCAGTGAGTTAAGCCACGAAACCTCGTAATGATTCCATACATCAAAGCCGAAAAATGGTAAGCTTTGACCAATGCCCAACTCGGCTCGCCGCGTGCTGCGAGGCAAGGGGAAGAGTAGTTCGGGATTATAATGGCTCTCGTAGCTTGACGATTTACCCAATTCAGACTGGTGCGGTGAGTGCGGCATGATGTTCCTCGTTTCGTTGTGCTGGTGTGGTATCACAGGCTTTAAGCAAATCGTTTAATAACAAACGCCATTCGCCACTCAATAAAACCAGGGCAGCGTCTTGTTGCAAAAGTTCTTCGGGTAGAGCGCGTATTTCATGAAATTCATCCACTAAGTAATCCAAACAACGGATACGCTTCAAACGAAACTCATGCGTTAGCGTGAATTCAATACGTTCGTTCCAGATTAGCGACAATTCGATGACGCTCAATCCGCGCTGAATTAAGCTGGAAATTTCATCATTGGGTAGACTATAGCCTTTGCATTGCAGGCGTTTTGATTCCTGCTGGAGATCACCTAGCACACACGTAGAAGACAGAGTCAATGGGGCCGGCAAGGTATTTGGATGGCTGACCCAGTCGGTGAAGCGCGAGGTTAATTCGGCTTCACAAACCAGGGGATCCAACGTTACATCTGGAACGCATTTTCTTAATAAAGCCAATAATTGTGCTGCTTGGGTGGTACTGGTCGTGTTGATGATCAAACGGTGGCATGTGTTGTCAAGCAGCGCATAGAGATTTTTTTGCAAACAAAATGCCTTGGGTAGCAATTGAAACTCTAGTTCTTCAGCAAGCTGGCCTTGTTCAGCTCTTTTTACCGCATAACCACGTTGTGCTTCAAGGTTAGTAATTTGCTCAGTTAGGAGACGTTTGATGACGCCGCGCGGCAGCAGACGCTCTTCTTTGCCTAGTTGAAAAAGACTAGCGCCGCTAATTTGTTGCACAAATTGCTGTTGATAAACGGGTTGCCAGCCGAAGATGGCGCGCGCGTGGGGAGGACAAGGCTTTAACGCGCTGTCAGCGAGCAAGTCATTGAATAGCTCTAGTTTCGGCAGATGGCATTGATAAATTAGTGCATTGTTAAACCACATTTCGGATGCTCCAAGCAGCAAAAATCGCATGCTAGCATAAAATTTTAAGCGATGCGTGTGTCAAGGCAAATGTTTCGCTATACTGCGACGTAAAAATTACGGGAGCAATGATGTCCGAATCTTATATCCTTGTTTTATACTATTCACGCACGGGTGCAGTTGCACAATTAGCGCAACAGATCGCGCGCGGTGTCGCAACGGTAGCTGGCATCGAGGCTCGATTGCGCACGG
The DNA here is from genome assembly GCA_027449525.1 of Legionellaceae bacterium. Lineage (GTDB taxonomy): Bacteria > Pseudomonadota > Gammaproteobacteria > Legionellales > Legionellaceae > JAGVJT01. The sequence continues at coordinate 9,942 of DAIDLK010000007.1, forward strand.
TGCCCTCAGTGTCGGCCACCTGTGAAGCAGTTGACCCAGTGGTTCCCGACACCGGTGCTCCGTACGCATCGCTAGACGATTTGAGCCAATGCGCGGGACTTGCCTTGGGAAGTCCAACCCGTTTTGGCAACATGGCTGCCCCTTTGAAATACTTTATTGACAGTACGTCTTCGTTGTGGATGTCAGGGGCACTGATTAATAAGCCAGCCTGTGTGTTTTCTTCGTCATCATCGTTACACGGTGGACAAGAAACGACGCTTATGAGCATGATGTTGCCTTTGTTGCATCATGGCATGATACTAATGGGTTTACCTTACAGCGAACCTGCCTTAACGCAAACGACGACCGGAGGTACTCCCTACGGCGTGACGCATGTTGCTGGTCTTCACCATGCGCCGCTAAGTGCGGATGAAATCACGCTGGCGAAGCACATGGGTGAGCGCTTAGCGCGTCTCGCGTTACGCCTCAAATGAAAGTTATTACATTGAACGCTAATGGCATTCGTTCAGCGGCTCGAAAAGGCTTTTATGAGTGGCTAGTAAAGCAAGCAGCTGATTTTGTTTGCCTCCAAGAAACGAAAGCTCAACCGACCGATTTAGCGCCTAATTCATTATTTTTTCCTGAAGGATATCATTGTGATTATTTTTCTGCAGTAAAAAAAGGTTACAGCGGGGTAGCAATCTATGCGCGCATACCGCCTGAGCGGGTCGTGAAAGGCTTGGGCTTTGCCGTAGCTGACACGGAAGCACGTTACATTCAATTCGATTACCCTCAGTTTAGTATTGCCTCCATTTATTTTCCTTCCGGTACCAGTGGCGATGAGCGCCAAGCAGTTAAGTACGACTTTTTAACTCAAATTGAGCAGTACGTTATCGAGCAGAGGGACAGTGGACGTGAGCTAATTTTGTGTGGTGATTTTAATATCGCTCACCAACCCATTGACTTAAAAAATTGGCGCAGTAATCAGAAGCATTCTGGTTTTCTACCGCAAGAGCGTGCTTGGCTCGATAAGTTGTTTAGCCGCTTGGGGTTTGTGGATACGTTTCGACTGTGTAATCAGGCCGCGGAGCAGTACACTTGGTGGTCGCACCGCGGTGAAGCGCGCGTGAACAACGTGGGTTGGCGGATTGACTACCAAGTAGTCAGCGCCAATTTAGCCGCTTCAGTGGTTGATGCGACCATCCATCCGCAGCCGTTTTTTTCAGATCACGCGCCCCTGGAAATTAATTATCAAGGAGCGTGGTGTGTTTAAGGTTGCTAGCTGGAATGTCAACTCATTACCGGTTCGTTTAGACCAAGTGTTGGCTTGGTTGGAGGCTTCAAATACTGACGTGCTGGCAGTGCAAGAAACCAAAGTCTCTGATGATAAATTTCCGCTCGAAGCGTTCACTTCACGTGGGTACCAAGTGTGTTTTTCAGGCCAAAAAACATACAACGGAGTGGCTATTATTAGTCGTCAGCCCGTGCAAGAAGTACTCATGGAGGTTCCTGGATTCTTTGATCCGCAACGTCGGGTGCTGGCGGCTACTGTAGCCGGCGTGCGAATGATTAATTTATACGTACCCAACGGTGCAGCTGTTGGCAGTGATAAGTATGCCTATAAATTGGCTTGGCTAACACAGATTAAAGCTTTTGTACAACAGCAATTGGCTGACTACCCGCGACTCATCGTACTGGGTGATTTTAACATTGCTCCCCACGATGATGATGTACACGATCCAGCATTATGGGCCGGTTCAGTTCTGGTGAGTGCGGAGGAACGTCAAGCTTTTCAACAGCTTTTGTCGATTGGTTTAGTTGATAGTTTTCGTTTATTGACCCAGCCAGAGCGTGCTTTTAGTTGGTGGGATTATCGCGCCGGTGGTTTTCGGCGCAATCACGGTTTGCGTATTGATCTCATCCTGCTAAGCCAAATGCTAGCACAGCAGGTCGAGACCGTGGGCATCGATGTGCAACCACGTCGCGCCGAACGTCCGTCTGATCACACGCCGGTGTGGGTAGCGTTAAGCGCTAGCGCATTAGTGGGATAATGACAATCGAGGCTCAGGTGCATTTAATGTGACGGTATAGATCTTATCGAGGAATACATCGATAGTCAGTGTTTTTTTGTTGGGGTCAAAGAGTGCACTAGCGGTGGGTCTTGGCTTAAACGGTGGTTTTCGTGGAAATAAATTCAGGCTATCTAGGAGAACAGGCGTACGTTGCAAATGATGAATGAGGGTATTGGCACACTTGATGGATATTTTATCATCACATCTTCCACCAAAAAGGATCGCTTGTGTGTTGGTAAGCTCCCCACCCGTGGATTCGTATTCTGTTAACATCTCAGTAAAGTCATCGTCAAGTGTTGGGTTGTTGGCATAAAAATGGGCCAACAGTGTGATGTCATTGGCATGTGAATAGAGCAGAAGTCCAATACAAGGGCCTAACCCATAGGTGTACAGCAGCGTTTTAGAATGAGTACTGATATGGTACTCGTCTGTGCCTACATCAGTGATATCGCTGGTGACATCATTAAGACTATTTTCCGTAATGCCGCGTTCGATGGTTGGGTTTGTGAGTTGATAATTTTCAGCAAGTTCACTAAATGCACGTTCTGTGATAATTGGATAGTCCGTGACAATGCGGTTTTTCTGAATGGGTTTAGGCATCTTTCAGCACCTTAAGAGGGCAATCATTAAAAATTAGCATGTCCCGGCGTGCGTGGGAAGGGGATCACGTCGCGCACGTTGGCCACACCAGTGACGTAACTGACTAAACGTTCTAAGCCGAGCCCAAAACCGGCGTGCGGTACACTGCCATAACGACGGAGATCCAGATACCACTGATATTGCTCCAGATTCAATTTGGCATCTTGCATGCGGTGGGTTAGCTGGTCCAGACGTTCTTCACGCTGACTACCGCCAATGATTTCGCCAATCCCGGGGGCTAATACATCCATAGCAGCCACGGTTTTTTCATCATCGTTGAGTCGCATGTAAAAACTTTTAATGCCTTTAGGGTAGTCGGTTACTATCACGGGTTTTTTACACAAGGTTTCTGATAAGTAACGCTCGTGCTCCGATTGCAAATCAATCCCCCAACTGACGGGGAAGGTAAAGGTTTGCGTTGCTTGAAGAAGTGCAGCAATCGCGTCGGTATAAGTCATGCGCTCGAAATCCGTTTGCGCTAAATTCTCTACTCGCGCCAGGCAGTTCTGATCAACAAATTGGTTAAAAAATGCCAGATCATCCGGGCACTCCGTTAGTAAATTCACACACAAATAGCGAAGAAAGTCCTGGCTTAATTGGCAGATAACATTGAGGTCGGCGAAAGCTACTTCAGGCTCAACCATCCAAAATTCGGCTAAGTGGCGGCTAGTGTTGGAGTTTTCTGCACGAAAGGTGGGTCCAAACGTATAGACTTTTGACAGCGCAAGGCAAAACGCTTCCGCATTGAGTTGGCCGGAGACGGTTAAAAAGGTTTCACGCCCAAAAAAGTCCTGACTAAAATCAGGCAAACCATTGTTTAATTTAGTAAAATTCATAAAATCTAAGGTGCTGACGCGAAACAACTCACCGGCTCCTTCACAGTCGCTGCCGGTGATAATTGGGGTGTGTACCCAACAGTAGCCACGCTCATGAAAAAAGCGATGAATCGCTTGCGACAAACTATTGCGTACGCGTGCTAAAGCACTCAGCGTGTTAGTTCGCGGGCGCAGGTGGGCGACTTCGCGTAAAAACTCAAGGGTGTGCCGTTTGGCTTGAATAGGATAAGTGTCTGGATTTTCCACCCACCCAACGACATTAATTTGTTCTGCTTTGAGTTCAACGGTTTGGCCCCTACCCAGCGATGGAGCCAAATAACCGGTAGCGGTAATGGCACAGCCTGGGGTTAATTTGAGGAGCTCCTGCTGGTAATTTTCGAGCGAATTGGGTGCAATGACTTGTAGGGGAGCAAAGCAGGAACCATCGTGTAAGCTAATAAATGATAATCCCGCATTGGAATCACGGCGCGTTTTGACCCAGCCGCGCACGGTGACTAGTTGGGTCGTATCGTTGGCTTGATTGATGCATTGTTTGATACTTAGAACGACAGTCATTATAGCCTTCAACCTTTCTTCGCCCTGAAAAGTTGGATAATACACCAAAAGAAAAATCAGCGGAATGTCATCTTGTTTTTTTTAGTAAACATGGTACAATTTCCCGCTTTATTAGCCGTAGAGAGAGTCGTTTAATGAAGGCGTCAATCCATCCTGCGTATGCAGTGCTGAAAGTAACGTGTAGCTGTGGTAACGTATTTGAAACGCGTTCAACTTTAGCTAGCGATTTAAGCATCGAAGTTTGTTCTGAGTGCCATCCTTTTTACACGAATCAACAGAAGCTGGTTGATACCGGTGGACGAGTGCAGAAATTCCGTGATCGTTACAAATCACGTATTTCAACTTCTGCCAGTTCTGTGTAATTTTATTCATCAGTTTTGAATAGGTTCATGAGGCGCGTCAATAAGCGCCTTAATTTTTTAAGGCAAACGATAGATTGTTGATTATTTAATCCATCTGAAAGGAAGACCATGTCAAAGCATGACGATACCCTGCAGCAACGTGCACTGGACTATCACGCATCGCACCCTCCAGGTAAACTCTCCATTCAAATCACGAAACCCACCAACTCACAAGCGGACTTATCATTAGCTTACAGCCCAGGTGTTGCAGAACCGGTGCTGGCTATTGCACGCAATCCTGACGATGTGTACCGTTACACGGCTAAAAGTAATTTAATTGCTGTTATGACGAACGGTACCGCGGTGCTTGGTTTAGGTGATGTCGGACCGCTAGCCAGCAAGCCCGTTATGGAGGGTAAAGCGGTGTTGTTTAAACGCTTTGCAGGGATTGACGTGTTTGATATCGAAATTGACGCACATGACCCGCAATTGTTTATTGCTACGGCCAAAGCGTTAGCCCCTACGTTTGGTGGTATCAATCTTGAAGACATTAAGGCACCTGAATGTTTTGAAATTGAGCAATCGCTCATTGAGCAACTAAAAATTCCCGTGTTTCATGATGACCAACACGGTACCGCTATCGTCGTAGCGGCCGGTTTGCTGAATGCTTTGGAATTACAGCAAAAGAAATTATCTGAAGCAAAAATTGTGTGCATTGGTGCAGGTGCTGCAGGTATCGCATCGATGCGACTTCTCGTCGCCTTGGGTGCCGAAAAAAATAATATGTTGTTGCTGGATAGTCTCGGGGTGATTCATACAGGACGAGAAGACCTCAATGCTTACAAATTCGCGTTTGCCGCGACAACCGACGCACGTTCTTTAGCCGATGCCCTAGTGGATGCCGACGTATTTATCGGCGTTGCTAAGCAAGATTTGTTGACGCCTGAACTCCTTAAACGTATGGCGCCACGACCGATCGTGTTTGCATTGTCAAACCCCAATCCAGAAATTAATCCAGAATTGGCGCGTGCTACATGCCCTGATTCAATTATTGCAACTGGTCGCAGTGATTATCCTAATCAAGTTAATAATGTTTTATGCTTTCCTTATTTGTTCCGTGGAGCATTGGATGTGCGAGCGTCCTGTATTAATCAAGCGATGCAGGTGGCTGCTGTTGAAGCTATTCGACAATTAGTGCACGAACCTGTACCTGAGGTGGTGAAAGAAAATTACACAGGTTTACACCGTTGGGATTTTGGTCCAGACTACATTTTACCTAAGCCAATCGACCCTCGTTTACGTGAACGAGTGCCTCTGGCTGTCATGACTGCCGCAAAAATAAGCGGTGTCGCGCGGATAGATTAAGGAGTTTTACATGTTAGCACATAAGAAAACCGAATTGGTTAGTTGGTTGATTTGTGGGTTGGGCGCCTTGTATTATGCTTACGAATACTTGTTGCGGATTACTCCTAGCGTCATGGAACACGCACTGCGCTCGCATTTTGACTTGTCCGCAACCGGCTTTGGTGCACTATCAGCTTGTTACT
>DAIDLK010000007.1:15920-16210 GCA_027449525.1 Legionellaceae bacterium
GGACTACTAATGGATCGCTACGGTCCACGACGGTTGTTGTTCATGGCCTGCGCCGTTTGTGTGATCGGTACGTGGATGTTTGCGAACACAACGTTGCTCAGTGTTGCCGCCGTCGGCCGTTTTTTAGTAGGGTTTGGCTCTGCGTTTGCTTTTGTTGGTGTGTTAAAGCTAGCTACCTTATGGCTGCCTGAGGATAAGCTCGGTGTAGTAGCGGGCATGGCGAGTGCGTTGGGTACGTTAGGTGCTATTCTTGGTGATAATACCTTAGGACGTTATGTTGAGTACTGGGG
>DAIDLK010000008.1:0-258 GCA_027449525.1 Legionellaceae bacterium
GCACGCCGTAAAATGGGTAATCGCGGTGCGCAATTCCCATGATAATTTTCGATTCATCGTGTGTTCTGGCAGTGACACGTAAAGAAGGAGGCACGCTCATTGGATCCATCATAAACGAATGATACCGCGTGGCCGAAAAATGCTGGGGAATACCCTGAAACAGACCACTAGCATTATGCTCAATGATGGATTGTTTACCATGCATCACTTCAGGCGCATACACTACTCGCCCGCCAAAGGCTTCAACCATGCATTGCA
>DAIDLK010000008.1:268-3558 GCA_027449525.1 Legionellaceae bacterium
AACACCGGGTAACGTCCCCTCATTTCTCGCAGCAAGGCCAACGAATGACGTGCTGCACTTGGATGACCAGGACCAGGGGACAATACGATACAATTCGGCGCATACTGTGCTAGCTCGCTTAACATGAATTCATCGTGTTGCACTACCTGAGTAGTTGCGCCTAATGTATCGAAGTAAGCCTTGATGGTATAGGTAAATGAATCATAATGATCAATCAACAACACGCGACGCGCTGGTAGGGGCATTTAATACGCTCCAACGCACTGGGTAAAATAGCGCGCTTTCAATTGCATTTCGGCATATTCTGCCCCGGCGGTCGAATCAGCCACGATACCGCCTCCCACCCCAAGCTCGCCCCGTCCTTGTTGTACTAGAGCGGTTCGAATAGCAACATTGAAGCACATATCGTTCTCAGGCGTAATGTAACCGATTGCGCCAGTGTAGATAGCACGTGCAGCGCACTCTAAGGTTTGTATCAGTTGCATGGTGCGACGCTTAGGTGCGCCGGTAATCGAGCCACAAGGGAATAATGCTTTAATGAGTGTTTCAAACGCAATGTCTTGCTCGACTTCGCACGTAATCGTCGAGATCAATTGGTGCAAGGTTTGATAACTTTCCACCGCTAATAACTCGGGGGTAGCGAGCGTACCGCGACGAGCACACCGAGCTAAATCATTACGTAACAAATCCACAATCATGATATTCTCAGCAATTGATTTTGGTTCCGTGCGTAATTGTTGCATTAGCTGCTGGTCTATGCTGGGGTCATCAGCACGAGGAGCCGTACCCTTCATTGGTTTGGCGCATAATTGCTTTGCCGATTTTTTAAAAAATAATTCCGGTGATAACGACAGAAGCTGATAATCGGAAAAACAAGCATAGGCTGAATAGGCTACCTGCTGAGCACGACGTAAATCACTGTACAATTGCAGTGCCGATCCGCTAAATTCAAACTGATATTTTGCCGTTAAATTAATTTGGTAGGACTCTCCGTTACGAATGGCTGCTTGCACTTTGGCAAATAAGCGCGTGTAGTTATCCTCACTAACACTCAGCTGGCATTGACTGACTTGATAATCAGCTTGCTCTTTAGTCAGTAGCATCGCTATTTGGTGCGCGGTTAACGCCCGAACCTTAGCAAATACCATGAAACACAACAACGGAGAAGTCGGCTGTGCTTGCCACGGGGTATCTAAACCCTGCAAGACATAACCCGCCTCATAACTAATATAGCCAGCCAAATAATACCCCCGACGGCGCCACTGATCGACGGCCGCTAAGTGCTTGAGTAATGACTCTGGTAGGCAACAACAAATTTCAGCGATAGGATGCTCGAACAGTAATCCAGCTTGGTCGGGCGCATTCGATGTGGTGTCTTCTAACAATATCCAAGGCTGCATTGTTACCTTCCTAAAACTCGCGTATATTTTATATTGTGTAGTCAGTTAATTTATTCTATTAAGTGGAGCAAACCATGAGCGACATGAAATCCAAATTTCCTGATTTGAAAGAATTGACCAGCATGGCGACTAAATTGTTTACCGACGTTAAAAACAGTGTGTCAGACATTATCAAAACCTACAAACAACAACGCGAAAGACCTCCAGCCGAGAAAAACGTAGCAGAAGCGACTAGCGAACCCTCTAACACAGCTAATGAACAACAACCCAAAACACCAAAAGAAACACCAAAAGATTGAGAGTTTAGGGTTAGCGGTGACAAGTAATACTTGCGAACCCCTTACAGTGCTGGCCAAAACATAATGTTTTATCGCCTAATGCTTCTGTCGCCGGTACTTTGCTTTGTTGGGTGTAAGCAACTGCTTGATTGTAACCCATACGACGACAAAAGCCATAAGCAGCCCGTTTACCGCAGGCATGTCCTTCGTTATAACACCAAGCGACCCGATAATGATCAAAGCGAGGCAAGGCAAAAGTCCTCTTTCGCCGCAAATAACTGGCTGGTTGAGTTCGGGTTAGTCCACCTTCACAGGTAATAAGTTTAAAACCATCACAACGCCAACCCTGACATTGGCTACGCACCCCTAAGTAGTGAGTTAAACCGACGTGATGCTCAATTTGAAAATTCTTTGCACGTTGATAGCCCATTAAACGGCAATATCGTTTGGCCACCACGGCGCCACAATTCGTTTGCCCCGTAAGACAATAATCGAGTCGCTCTGCGTGATAGAGCGGATACCAAAAATCACGGAAAATTGATTGCTCGGCGTGTGTGTTAAACGCTAAACACCCACCAATTAACCCAAGCACTGCCCACCAACTCAAACGCATCATGAAGTCCTCAAGCCACTATTGCCTAATAGTAACTTACCTTACCGGGCAATGCATCAATAACACACTTCAACCTGGTTTGGCGCAAACAACTCCTGCAAACGCTCTAATAATTCATCAGCTAAAGCTACCCGCCATGGTTTACCTAGGCTCAACACCCCCAGGGCCTGGTGATTCATGTAATGTATTCGCACCTCGTTATCCCCCGGGTAAGCACTCAACACCTGTTGTAAGTCAGGTAATTTAGACGCATCCTCGGCGGTTAAACGTACCGCCAAATAATCTGCTAAACGCTCACGCAAACATGGTATCGAATGGATGGCGCTGGCCGTGAGTTTTACCCCGCCTGAATAATCATCTTGACCCACTTCACCTTCAATCGCAAAGATGTCACCAACACTCAACGGTACCGATAGGTTATCCAGTATTTCTGAAAAAACCACACAGTCGATGCGACCGCTGGCATCTTCTAGCGTCAAAATTGCTAAACGTTTACCACTTTTAGTCACAATCCGGCGTAATGCATTCACTAAACCACAGACTAACGCTTTTTTACCGGACGCGACTTTTAATTGACCAATCAAGCCGATGGCTCGCCCAAATTCGTGTTGATAAGCGTCAGTCGGATGGCCACTCAAGTAAAAACCTAATGTCTCTTTTTCACCGGCCAAGCGTTGTTTCAGTGTCCAGGGCTTCGAAGTCAGTAAGGGCTTTTCACCAATTTCTACCTCCAACTCACCAAATAATTGCCCTTGACCACTGTCACGTTGCTGGTGAAATTGATTACCGCGTTCAATGGCTTGATCTAACATGCCTTGAAGCTGGGCGCGTTCAACCCCCCAGTCATCCAAGCTGCCACTTTTAATTAACGCATCGAGTACACGTCGATTGATTCGACGTAAGTCCATTTGCTGACAAAATTCCAGCAAATTTTGTTGCTCACCTAAACGATCCCGTGTTTCAATAAGCGAGTTCACGGCGGCTTCTCCGAGTCCTTTA
>DAIDLK010000008.1:3568-15645 GCA_027449525.1 Legionellaceae bacterium
ATAAACAATCGTGCACGAATCCAGTACGGTAAAGCGATAGTGTGCGCGCCTAATCGACGGCGGCAACACGGTAATGCCCATTTGCCGGCATTCTTGTATCAAAGTAACCACTTTGTCGGTGTTATCCATATCCGCTGAAATAACCGCCGCCATAAAAGCGGCAGGGTAATGCGCTTTTAACCAAGCGGTTTGGTACGCTAACAAAGCGTATGCTGCCGAGTGTGACTTATTGAAACCATACCCGGCAAATTTTTCCATTAAATCAAAAATTGCGCTGGCTAGTTCGGCATCCACGCCACGTGCCACGGCGCCATCCGTGAAAATTGCACGTTGATTTGCCATTTCTTCTGCTTTCTTTTTACCCATAGCACGGCGCAATAAATCCGCAGCGCCTAAGGTATAATTCGCTAGCGATTGCGCGATTTGCATGACCTGTTCTTGGTACAGAATCACACCATAGGTTGGTTTTAAAATGGCCTCGCAATCCGGATGAGGGTACACCACTTTGGCGCGACCGTGTTTACGATTAATAAAGTCATCAACCATACCAGATTGCAATGGACCTGGACGAAACAAAGCCACCAAGGCAATTAAATCCTCAAAACAATCCGGTTGCAAACGCTGCAGTAATTCTTTCATGCCACGCGACTCAACTTGAAACACGGCTGTGGTTTGAGCAGCTTTAATTAAATCAAACGTGGCTGAGTCATCCAAGGGGATTAAACTAATATCGATAGGCTCACGACCCGATTGTTGTAACTGCGCATTAATAGTTTTTAATGACCAATCAATAATTGTCAGTGTGCGCAAGCCTAAGAAATCAAATTTAACGAGACCCACGGATTCGACATCGTCTTTATCAAACTGACTAACGGGCTGTGAAGAACCCTGCTCACAATAAATGGCAGTAAAATCAGTTAATTGGGTAGGCGCAATCACGACTCCTCCGGCATGCTTGCCCGCGTTGCGCGTCAAACCTTCTAGGGCGCGAGCTAAATCAACTAATGCTGTGACCTCTTCTTCGTTTTGATAACGCGTTAATAACTCCTGCTCTTGTGCTAAAGCGCGCTCAAGCGTCATCCCCAATTCGAATGGGATCAATTTTGCTATTTTGTCGACAAACCCGTACGGATGGCCCAACACTCGGCCAACATCACGAATGACCGCTTTGGCCGTCATGGTACCAAAAGTAATAATCTGTGAAACATTGGCTCGTCCATACCGCAACGCAACGTACTCAATCACCCGATCACGACCGTCCACGCAAAAATCAATATCAAAATCAGGCATTGACACACGCTCGGGATTCAAAAAGCGCTCAAACAGTAAATCATATTGCAAGGGGTCCAAATCAGTTATGTCAAGCGCGAACGCCACCAATGAGCCCGCACCAGAACCACGTCCAGGGCCGACTGGCACGCCATTTTCTTTTGCCCAGCGAATAAAATCAGCCACAATTAAGAAGTAGCCAGCAAATCCCATGGAATTAATCACAGCCAACTCAGTCGCTAAACGGGCTTGATACGTAGGTTCTAATGCACTCAGGGCTTGTGACCTTCGCTCGTGAGCGATGCGTTTCATGCGATGTTGTAAGCCTTCCTCGGCTAAATTTGAAAGATAATGCTCAATCGATAAGCCATCAGGAACTGGAAAATTGGGTAAATAATTTTTACCCAGCTGTAATTTAACATTGCAGCGCTTACTAATTTCCACACTGTTTTGCAGGGCTTGCGGTAAGTCGGCAAACAAAGCGGCCATTTCACTCGCAGAACTCAGGTATTGTGCTTTACTGTAACGATGCGCACGTCTGCTATCAGTTAATGTAAAACCATCATGGATACATACTCGTGCCTCATGCGCATCAAATTCCTCTGCAAGCAAAAAACGCACGTCATGGGTCGCAACTAACGGTAATTGCAGAAAATCGGCCAGTTGCACTAAGCGGGCATTATAAATTTGTTCATCGGCGCGCCCGGTACGTTGTATTTCTAAATAAAAGCGCCCAGGGAATAGTGCCATCCATTGCTGCGCTAACGACAGCGCTTTTGCTTCATCACCCGCTAGTAACGCCAGACCTATTTCGCCGAACATCCCGCCCGATAAAGCAATCAGGCCATCGGCGTGATCGGCTAACCAAGCATACGCAACACGTGGCTCGCTGTGTTCTTGCCCTTCAAGGTAAGCGCGCGAAACTAATTGAGTTAAGTTACGGTAGCCTTGGTCATTCTGGCACAACAACACGATGGGGCTGATTTGGTTTGGATTTTCGATGCGCATCACTGGTAAATCAGCACCAATAATTGGTTTGATTCCGGCGGCTGTAGCGGCTTGAAATACTTTAACCGTGGCAAATAAATTGCAATAATCCGTGACAGCCACCGCTTGCATGCCAAACCGACGCACTTGCTGCATCAATGGTTCTATTCGCACAATACCATCGCGTAATGAAAACTCAGAGTGCACACGCAAATGTACAAACTCCGCTTGACTTACCGTCATTCCCAACACCCTGAACCTAAACAATGCGCTCAGTATAGAATAGTTGACCCCAACACTGAATAAGCGCACCATTAATTTATCGAGCACCTACAATAAGGACCCAACATGTACTCCAACATATTGTATTTAACGGACTTAGATGCCTTGCATTTTCATCATGGCGAACAAGCAGTACGAATCGCCACCTGCTTGAATGCCTCACTTTACTTGCTTCATGTCATTGAGCAGCCGCCGAGCTTACAACTCGCTCAAGGGCTTGGTTTTGCCGAAATAGCGCAACCCAATGTACTCGAAGCCCAAAGCGTATTACAAACACTTGGCGATGCGTTAGGTATTCCCTACGGGCACTTAATGGTGAAGATTGGCTCAATCAAAGAACAAGCTATCGAAACAATTTCTAAGTTCCATTGCGATTTGCTCATTATAGGACAACATGCACACCATTTATTGCCCTCCATGCTCGATAGTAGCGCACAAGCCGTGCCGAACCTGGTACCTTGTGACGTACTCACGTTACGTTAAGCAGTTAATTCCAATCAGGACTAGCGTTGTCGCACGCGCTGCACTGGCCGATGGATTGCCACCAGGAAGAACTACCACAACAAGCAGTCGCAGTACACAGCGCCACGCTAATCAGTAATACTTGAGCAAGAGCTTTCATGTTGCTTGTCCTCATGACGTTTCGTTTAACTTGATTATAGGCTATCTAAACAGAATAAATAGGCGCAAGTGGCTCTTTTTTGGCTATAGGAGGCGTCGGTGTAGATGAAAAAAAACGTTGCGCGAACTGACAACTGAAACGCTTGGTCGGTGGTTGGTAAAGCCCTACCGCATCTAACAACTGCAACAACCGCTGAATTAACCAAGCCCAAGTGAAGGCATTGTGCGCGTGCGAGGCTAGCAAGATTTTATTGAATTCAGGGTGCGACACCTGCTGTTTGAGCTGCTGCATGCAAGCCCGACAAGATTGATTGAGGCGCACACAGGCTTCTAGCTGAGCTAATAAGCGCAACTTAGCCGCCAACGTTACCTGGTTTTCAAAGACGCTCCACCCCCCAGGTGATTGCAAGTAAGTTTGCTGCTGTTCCAAATAGGCACGCAATTGTTGCAGGGTTGTTAATATTGCTTCGTAGTGATTAAAAGTAGCTAAATTTCTGCTATTAAATTGCTGAACAGCGGCACGTAGTCGCGGCTTAATTTGCGCTGAAATGTCCAAACTGGGCTGAATATTGGCTAATAATACCGCCTCGTTGGCGTTAATCTCGTCGGCTAAATCCGCTGCGTAACGCGTTTTACTCAGCACCAGTCGCTCAGCTTTGGCAACCGTTCCTAGTTCACGTGCTATCACACCGCGGGCAAATTCAACCACAAGTGTGTTACTCATTTGCAAGAACTGCACTTGACTAGCTAGTAACACTTTTTTTTGCTGCTCCAAACACGCAAGGCTAAGTGGCTGCTCAGAGCTGAGTGGTCTATCAAGTGCTTGTAAGCGCTGTATGAACACGCGTGGACTACTGACTAATAAACAGTAGCTGCGTGAATCAGCAACTAAACCGAGCAATAAATTTCGATAGTAGCGCGTTAACACCGCTGCGATTGGCCCACTTAGCACGCCTGGTCGCAGTAAGCAGAGCGTTTCGATGTGGTCTACCTTGACCAACACACTGGCTATTTTTTCATCATGCAGGGCCGCCAAATGACGCTGCAGCGTAGTGCCGCTAAACACCGCAAACTGCTCTAGCAGTGCCTGAACTTCAGTATAAAAACGGTACAAAGCTGGCAATGCAAACAGAAATTTAAATGCAGAATCGGCGGCAAGTAAGCTGACCAAATCGGTACTTACTCGTTCCGCGGCTTTGCGCACGGCTTCAACTTGAAGTGCCGACAATGGTAATGTAGTTGGCCACGTCTTTAGGCGCTCAAATGCTAAAAAAAGGGGATGCGTCACCTGCAAAACATCGGCAACTGACGGTTGGGGATCAGGAAAATTATCAATTTTCAGTAACCGAGCCCAAGGTTGAAACGTGTCAAACACTGCTTGCGCTAGTTGAAAACCCGCTTGCCAAATGCCCCTTACTGCCAGATTGGTTGCACACTGGTTTAAATAATGACCCGCGTGACGCAGCTGGTCACATAGCATGCCCACCCGATATAAATCTTGTAATTGCTCTACCAGCGTATACTGCGTTTTGGTTAACCTTTGGTAAAAACCTTCCGCTTGTTGCAAATGAAATAAAGCATTAAAAAATGCTTTGATACTCACCACTGGCGGAGGCTCAAGAGGTACCGTTCCGGGTGAAGCTAATTCAGAAAACGGTAAGCAATGTAGGCTGATCGGCTGCCCGTTGGTCACTGCCAATACTAAGCATGGATTTAACAACGGTAATAACTGCACCGCATGGGTAAAAATCTGTTCAATGGATGCCAAATCTTGACGAGACGAGCGTAACATCTGAGGTTGTGTCACCCAAACCTCGGCTAGTGAAGGACAAGCTAAATTGGCTGATGCGTAATCGTAAGCGATTGCATCGTCGGTCATGCCTTGATAAAACACCGCTGTGGCTCCGGATGGATCGGCTAGCTCGCTTTGTCTTACCCAATTGCGTTGACAACGAAGCGTTACGCGTTGATTCACAAACCCGCTATCGCGAAGGGTGGTTAAATCAGGTGGTAAATTAATCACTCGCGCAACGTGCTGTTGCACCACCCCATAACACTCAGTTAATGGCTCCAATGCCAACGAGGCTAATTGACCCGGCTTAATGGCCATTTCCTCCTCGGCATGATCAACCCATGCCAACAGCGCGAGTACCACTGAGTATTTAAACGCTCGTAATAACTCGCGCATCTGTTGTTGAGACACGGTACTAAGTGAGGCCGTTTGCTGGAAAAGGCTGCTGGCTAAACGGTGGCCTCGCACGAATAGGCTGATAAATAATGGCCAATTAGACCACGAGGGAGCCTGGTGCCATTCCACCTGCTGCACTATTTGACGAAGGGTCAACACCTCAGCTTCTAAAGAGTCGCTCTCAGGATGATGAAGTTTCACGAGACGCTTGAGTGCCTGCAAACGATTGAGGACTGTTTGAGCAAAAGTCCTCGGCTGAATAACCGATAAAACACTGAGCCCTTGCCACGGAAGCTGTCGCAACCAATGCAAAGCCAAATGCGCCTGTTGCACACAATTTAATACGCGATTGGATGTGTTCGTTAACCCTGCCGCCGCACCCGCGCCATACGCCCACAGCAACATACAGGTTACTTCCCAAGCTGGCCATAAGCTTTCTACATCACATGTTTCGATCAAGTGTAGAGCCATTTCTGCATGATAAAGTCCATTTATTAAGCGTTTGAGATTGATAACAATGTCAGGTTGTGCTGAAAAATCAGTCACCGCAAAAGGCCCGCAACCGGCTGCCTCCGTAAAATAACCCGCTAAGCGAGGACTGCACTCGATTCCATCTAAGCAAGCCAACAACATGTCACGCCCCCACAATTTCAGGCACTGTAACGCTTCTGTCGGCTGATGGATAACCACTGTTTGTAAATAATTACGCGCTTCATCACCGGCGGCTTGATGCTTCCCATAAACAAATAAGAGGGCTAAACGCCCCGCGCGTACCAGCGCGGACAGACGGGCTGTTTTTAATTGTGAAACGCTTTGTGTGGGATCAAGACTAAAAATTGCCCGCGCGATCGGGGCAAACACCCATTCATTGAGTGGCATCGGACTACCCTATCATTTAGCTTCCTGCACTGGGGGTGTCGGTCGTTTAGGGAGGACAGTCGGCAGCAGGTCTTGGCCCGCCGGCATCCTCAGCGCGTTTTAGACGTGAGGCACCACCAAAGAGGCTCCAGTCTAACATAGACGATGCATGAGGCAAGCGTTTTTCACCGGCTTGATTGAGCGCCGTATAAATGGCCTGCCGTTCAGGCGTAAATAGACGCAAAGCTGTTAACAATTCCACAATACAACTAACCAACCACGCAAAGGTAAAGCGATCGTAGGTCACGTGTGCCAGCAGATCGTGCTTAAATTCCGCTTGCTGCACCGTTGCACTCAAGCGTTTAATGCGTTGTTGTACCGTCAGGCTATCATCACTCAATAACGCGCGTAGCTGCTCCAGCCGAACTGATTTCTTACTTAAGGTGTGCTCGTTTTCAATCAACACCCAAGACTGGAACGGATAAAAGTGTTTTCTCGCGTGTTGTTTCATCAAACGACGCTGCGTGGCGAGATAGACTTCTAAACGCTGCACAGCAACTTGTGCGGCCTCAAGCTGAAGATAAACTGGTAATTGTTGCTGGATGAATGCTGGCACCAACGGCATCAATTGCTGTTCTATTTGTGGCGCTAACGGTAAATCAACTCGCAGTGCTTTAAGAATAGTGGGAGCGTGCGGTTTAATAAACTCATGCAGAGCTTCCTCATAAAGTTTACTCGTAAAAACCAAGCCTTTAGCCGTAGCACCGTACCGACTTATCAATTGACGTGACAATAGGGTCATCTTGTATTCCTGCTCTAATTGAGCATCTCTCGATAATTTATTTCTTTTAAGAGCGTCCAGCGCGGTAGCTTGATGTTGCAGCAATCCCTGCTGCATGATCAACGTCGCTTTTTTTCCCTTCAATTGCTGCATTTCCAGCGCAGTATTTTCCAGTTGGATTTGAGCTTCTATTTCAAGGAGCTCTTTCTCTACCTGTGCTGAACGTGCTTGATTAGCAGCAAAACGTTTCATTAAGGGCGTCCCACTTTGCGCTAGCATAAAATAAGCTCGCGAATCGGTTACCAACTGATCCAGCATGCCCCGATAATAAATTCCCAAAAAATGTTCAATAGGCGCACTAATTAAGCCTGGTTTCAAGCCTAATTGAACCTCCCAATGATCGGCCTCAAGCAAAATGGCAGCGATATCATCGTCTTGCAGTGCCGCTAAATGCTGAGTGGTGTGGGCATGCGTAGCTTGTGCAAAATCAGTCCATCGTTTGTTGATTCGATTGAACAACGGAACAAACGTTGGTATTTCCATCATTAGCTGCAGCCACGCATTGGTTTTTCCAATCACACGATTGACGTCTTTTGTGTCCTTCATCGTATTAGGTAATTCGTTCTGCAGGTGTTCATTTAATTCTTGAAGTGCTTTTTTATCACCAAACAGAGCTAACTGCTTTGGAATCACGAATAATGAATTGAAGACATAAAATAACGCACCTGGTGCATCGGCATGCACCTCGTTGTCTTCCGATTCTGGGACATGTGGTGCTCTAAGTACTTTAAAATGCTCGTGCACTTCGTGGTACATGGAGAATAATTCCTCAACAATACCTCTTAGCGTCGGATCCTGAGTCATTGCTTGTAAGGTATCTGCCACGGAGCGCAAACTTTCTTCAAACAGAATCACTCGCAACACATAAAATGTTTTTTCAGCGACTTTATCGGTATCCGGTGATGACTCAGGGATTAGTTCCAAATGCATACTGGCTTGTTTAAGATAAAATAACGCATTTTTAATCCGTTTTAAATTCAGTAGTTGAGCGGGCTCCGCTAAACAAGCCGACGGATTGCGGTGCACGTGAGGAAACGGAGCTTGCTCTATTTCATTGGTTAGAGGAGTGAACCAACCACGCTCCAAGCGTGCCTCCACTTGCAATGGTACCACCACCAAGGGATCAAACATTTCAAGTAATTGATCGACTTGAGTTTCTAAGTGCGTTAACTGCTTTTCGAATCCGGTATTTTTGACCAAAAAGACCGCACGCTGTTCAGCTAGACGATCACGCCTTAATGGGGTTGCTGCACGCTGTTGCATAGCCTCTTCAACTACTTGGTGCTGAAGCGGCACTAATTGTTGAAGTAAGGTTTGTTGAAACAAAGCGTATTGACGGCTGGTACTGGTCAGTAATTGTCTTACTTCGCCAACGGTTAAGGGCTTGGTACGTTTATTTTTATTAGATAGCGCATCGATAAGATGACAATCTAATTCAGCAATTTGTTTGGCTGCATGTGCATTTTTCAACATAGCATGACACCAGAACGGTTGAAAGCGCGGATACAGATTACGCAATGGCTGAATCAAATCGATGGTGTATAGCGGTGTATCCGCAGCATAACCTTTTAGTAGGTTAACAAATTCATCTTGCGCCTCTTTGGCCAAAGCTGACGCCATGCATTTGGCTGCCAACGCACAGTAACTCAAGTTAGTATCGAGCAAATCTTGTTCTACATCGCACGGATTGAGCTGCAAGCCATCCAATGACGCATATCCATAGGCCATGGCCTGGAATGCAAGAGTGTCCTGCAATTTATCCGTGGCAGCGCATTGGTCAAAAAATTGCGCCAAGCGGGGTTGTAAACTCTGCAGATTTTTGAGCGTATCCGGATAAACTGGACAAAAGGGCTGCCCAATACCGTCATGCGCTTCAGTAACATCCAGCGCATGAACAATTATGGTGCTCCAATTGCTGTCAAACGCGTCCAACTCTGGTTTAAATAGTTTGAACTGCTCAGCCAAATCACGCTTGACTGCCTCAGGCAGCATGCGTAGACGTTGATGCGGTGGAGTCAGTGGCGCCAGAAGTGCAAAAAAGCGTTCCGCGGCGGTGCGTGCCGCCGCACTGACTAAATACTGCTCTTTTCTCGTCATAAACCGTTCGAGGCACTGCTGGGTACGGTGTTCAAGAAATTGTGCTTCACCTAATTGCTTTAAATCTTGATTTTTTCCCGATAAATCAACAATATTATCAACAATCTGTTCTAAAAAATTATAATTGGGCTCAAGATAACTCATTAAAGGAAACGTTAATTGCCCTGGGTTTAGTAGCATTTCTTGTTCAATTTTATCGACAGTCCCTACTAAGTTTGCAAGGTAATCGTATTTAAATTTTCGTAATAACCCGCGAATGACGTCCTGATTCGCACCATTAAAGCGATTCACTTCGTCCATGATTTCTGTGATCAATGTCTGACCAAAGCTCAGGGTGTTACGTAGAGGAAACAATTTGAATAGAGGAATTGGCAGTACACTGGGCGCGAGCAAGTTTTTAAGCGCATGCGCTAAATGTGCGCCTTGCGCTTTCAAACGTGCCCAGCGCACGGCGTCATCTTGCTCTTCATCCTCCGTGTTGGGTAGCTTAATCCCCAGCCTGCTTGCTTGCATTAGTATATATGCCTTTATTTCATGCAAATAACGCGGTAAGTCCGCACCGAATTGCGCCATGAGCGGGTAATCAACCCCGTGCTTAGTAGAACGTAATTGCTGCACAGCAGCACCAACGACCACACCAGCTTGTTGCGCGACGCCCTCTAAATGAAGGTCGTGCTGCTTAAGGTACTCAACGGCATTTTCTGAGTATTTTATGCCCAAGGTAAATAAATTCTGTAGCACTTGCAATAAACTCGCTAACTCTGAACCAAAGGTTTTGCTCACATCCACATCGGGATGGGTCATAAGATGCGATAGAGCGTATAAATGATCAATTAACGTCTGAGCTTGCTGGGCCGTCATATTGGTTGGTTCAGTTTGTTCAGCCAGCAACGCACATTGCTCAGCATGGTACAAGCTATTGATGATTTTTTTTAATTGTGAAATGGGTAACGGGTCAGCCGATAAATGAGTGAATGGTTCACCCTCGGCACGTGGAGCAGTAAAATAACGCTGAATATGCTCACTGAATGCGGCATTATCCAATACCCTCAGCACCAACCGACTTGTTAGCGCATGCACAGAGTTATGCGATGAATCGGCATACCCGGCAAGTAATGCACGGGCCTGATGCTCGGCAGTGCTATCTCTTGACACTAGCGCTATTAAGGCTTGGCGAGTAGCTGATAATAGCGGCGAGAATGTTTCTTTGTTCAGCAACTGCACCACGTCAAAGACGGGAGAAATGGATCGAACGGCAGGAGCTACAGCAATTGGGGTGATGTTGCGATCTATCCATATTGCTGCTGGAACAGCCCATCGAATGCCTTCAACCAAACTTTGAGAATAAGCGGTTTGACCCCATTCGCTCAACTGTTGGCGAACCGTGTTCCACTTTTGCGTTTGCTGAGCAATGAATTGATCAATGGTATTCCAATACGAGCTGGCCGGCATGAATTTCTCGCAAAAACCACAACATATAAATTAGTATACACTATGGTTTAAATAGGGTCAATTTGGCGCTTCTCGAAAATTAAGTCCCAGACCTTATTCCCAAGCGTAAGACCACGCTGCTCAAATTTTGTCATTGGGCGTGTGGCAGGACGCGGCATAAAGCCGCATTGGGGTTGTCGGTTGACTAAATCCGTATTGCCTGACAACACCATGAGCATATGCTCAGCGTACGCTTGCCAATCCGTTGCGCAATGCAGGTAACCGCCGGGTTGAAGTTTTTTCGCAACTAATGCCACAAATTCGGTTTGCAACAAGCGGCGTTTATGGTGGCGCTTTTTCGGCCATGGGTCAGGAAAAAAAAGATGCACCCCAGCCAATGAGTTATCAACAATACAATCACGAAACGCAACCACGGCATCAAACGGGGCAATGCGTAAATTTGGAATTTGTTGCTCCGCACACGCAGCAGCCAAACTGCCGAGTCCGGCCTGATGCACTTCAATGCCGATATGGTTAATCTCTGGATGAGCAATAGCGGTAGCTAATAATGATTGGCCCATACCAAACCCAATTTCCACCCACGTATCAGCCGATCGCCCAAACACAGCCGTCAAATCCCAGGGACGAATAGACTCGGGCAGAGCGTAGTGCGTTAACGCCTGTTCAAATCCAGCCTGCTGGCGCGGACTCATCCGACCTGCTCGCAGCACAAAGCTTTTGATTCTGCGTTGCATACAACCACCTATATAAAGTTGTTGCGTAGTATACAAGGGAGCAACGAAAATGAAGGATTTACTAATTATGAGCAAGAAAGAGCTACAATGCAAAAGCATTTTAAATTTAGTGGAACTAAGGCAAATAACGCTTCTGGATGCGTCGAAACGATTGTATTTGTCCTATCGACAAACAAGACGTATTTATAAGCGCTATTTGCAGCAAGGTGATGCAGGTTTAGTGCATCGCAGCCGAGGCAAGGCGTCACCTCAGCGGTAGAGAAGCTCATTGAAGAGGATAATCTAAATCTAAACGCAGAGACACTGCGGATGTGGTTAAAAGCAGCGGGTCTTTGGTTGCCCAGGCGTCAGCGTAAGGCGCATCGCTTGAGACGTGCTCGTCGCTCAAGGTTTGGTGAGTTATTGCAGCTAGATGGCTCAATACACGCTTGGCTTCCAGGCATTGCAGGCAAACAATGCTTAATGAATTTAATTGATGATGCGACGGGTAAGACACTGGCCTTGCTTGATACAGGAGAAACAACGGATGCTGCGTTTCGAGTACTCAAGTGGTGGATTAAGCTGCATGGAATTCCAATGGCTATTTCTGTTGATTTAAAGAGCCTGTATATTTCGCCTAAATCTCTGCGTTATAGCGATGAAGATGATTTAGTTGAGCCTGAGTGGCTCACCCATTTTTCCAGAGCCTGCAAAGTGCTTGGGATAGAAGTTATTAAAGCCTATTCTCCCCAAGCGAAAGGACGTGTAG
>DAIDLK010000009.1:0-4655 GCA_027449525.1 Legionellaceae bacterium
ACTTGCGCATAGGTTAAGCGCGCCTGAGAATGAATAACGCCGCGGTAGATTTGCGAGCGGGTAATAGCCCCTTTAGCAGACACGGTCATTTCCATGATCATGCACAAACGATCCACGTGTGGATTGAGTGAGCAAATACCGTTGGATAACGCCTCAGGCAGCATTGGAATTACTTTTTCTGGAAAGTAGACCGAATTTCCACGGCGTGCGGCCTCACAATCCAGAGGGTCACCGGGAGCAACATAATGACTGACGTCCGCAATGGCCACATACAGTCGGTACGCCCCTCTAGGCAGCGCGTAACAATACACCGCATCATCAAAATCTTTCGCATCATCGCCATCAATGGTCACGAAAGGTAGTTCGCGTAAGTCCGTTCGGCCAACTAAATCGTTTGTTTGGACTTGTTGTGGTATGTTAGCAACAGACCGCATTATTTCGTCAGACCAGGAAGTCGGTAATTTGTGCGCCAGAATGGCTACTTCTATTTCTAGGCCGGGCGCCATATGATCACCCAAAATATGCAGCACTTGTCCTACTGCTTGGGTGCGGCTCGTGGGATAAGAAATGATCTCAATCAAAACGACTTGGCCGTTTTTTGCTTGATTGGTTCTGTCCGCAGGAATGGATATATCTTGGGTTAGGCGTTTGCTGTCAGGAATAACCGTGCAGATACCGTGCTCGGAGATAAAACGTCCGACTACCGTTGCGTTAGCGTGTTCGAGAACTTCATGAATTTTTCCTTCAGGGCGTCCGCGTCGGTCGATCCCGCTTTGGTAAGCGAGTACGGTATCGCCATGCATGACAGCACGCATTTCTTTGGAGGATAAAATCATGTCCTCTTTTCCATCATCAGGAATAAAAAAGCCAAATCCATCGGGATGGCCCTGAACGACGCCTCGCTTTAAATTGATTTTGTTAAATAAGCAAAAACGTCCGCGTCGATCTTGCATGAGTTGGCCATCACGTAACATAGCGCGCAATCGAAAACCCAGAGCTTCTTGTTTATTCGGGCCACTAAGGTTTAGTAAGTCAATTAATTGTGCGCGAGAAATAGGGCCACCAAAATCATTGAGTACTTGTAGGATAAATTCGCGACTGGGAATAGGGTCGCTGTATTTTTCCGACTCGCGCTGATAAAAGGGGTCTTTTTTATCAGATAGTGTTTTGGATTTTTTTCTCACAATACCCTGTTGGTTGTATTAATTAACTCCTAGTCTATCACTTTTTCGGAGGAAGAGGGTACTATAAAGCCATGCCGGCCGAGATAAGCAATCAGCGGTGTAAGCGTCATATTTTCTGCAGCCCAAACTATTCCTGAGGGTTTTTTAGGGTGTCGGTTGGGGATCCATTCACACACTGCAACCCGATCGTGGCAGGCAATTTCTTGCTCATGGCCTGGTTTTGATTCAATGCAACCAATCGTCAAGGCGTGTTGGTCTAAGTGGAGCGAAGACCACTGCTGTGGGGCGAGCGCGGAACTCAAATTTGCCTTGGTGGTGTTTGCTCTAGGAATTAACCAAAGCGTGGTCTCACTTAAGTTATGCAGCAAGATTAGTCTTGGCTTGCCAGGTGGGAGGTGAATCAGCTCGCTAATGACGATGGGCATACAGCCAGCTGGCAAAATTTCATTTCCCCAAAGCGTTAAGGGAAAGTACAGACAGACTATCAGGCTAATAAATCGCATCGTTTCTTGGGTTGTAATTAGCGTATTCGATGAGCTTAGCATGCTATACTCGATACACCAACGTGTTAGGGATCGTATACTATGCGCAATAAGATCGATGTGGCGGCTATTGTTAATTTACAACGTGAAGCCATTGTGTTGTGGAAAATAAAAGGCATGCAGCTGCACGCTACGGGTTTTTTGCGGGGTGTAGAGGAAAATCATGCCTTTAATTTTAATTTATGGGCAGTAGAAGATGAGGCGCGCCGAGATGATTTAGGCGCAGAATTTGTGCGCGCTGCAAAACGAAAAATTGATAGTTTTAATCAGCAGCGCAATGATCGTATGGAAATGATTGATGCAATGCTTTGGGAGCTCTTGCAACCGGCTTCTGTAACTGATTGTCCAGTTCACTCCGAAACGCCGGGTATGATGATCGATCGCTTGTCCATCTTAGCACTGAAGTCTTATCACATGGGGTTGCAGCTAGCACGAGCGGATGCGAGCATGGCTCATCGTGAGTCATGCCGGGCAAAGTTAGTGATTATTGATGCACAACATCAACAGTTAGCCGCTTGTTTAACACAACTGTTAAACGAAGTAGCGCATAAGACGCGGACGTTTTTTATTTATCGTCAGTTTAAAATGTACAATGATCCTGATATGAATTTAAATCTTCGTCAAAAAACTTCTCTTTTTTGCGATTAGATTTTTTTGAGTCGGAGTCGTTAGTGAAAAAACGGTGAAATAAAAAAGGATAGAATTCTTTTTTTGCCGGTCGTTCATTAGGATTAAACATAGTCCGTTCTTTATTTGCCAGCTCTTCTTTTGTTAAACTAATTGGCTTATACTCTTGCTGGCTGAGATCTTTGCTGTAGCCTTTCACAAAAGCTCTTAAGGCAAAAAAGATACCGTAGATTAAACTAAACGGTGCAATTAGAAGCATCATAAGCGGCGAGTCCTGATAATGCCCTCCTGCGTCTGGTTGCTGAAAACTATTCATGAGAAATTCGAGTTCTTTTTTTCCTTTAAGCATTGCTGAGCCACTCGTGCGGCCCATTTCGAGTAAGGTGGTGGTATACGAGTCAGTTAATGGTCGAACGTGCGGTATGGTTTGAAATAATCGTTTGGTGTCAGTCACTAGTGACGGATTAATAACGGATTTATTGTCTTTAATTGATTCAATGAGTGATTTTAAATGATTCAATTTTTCCTGTTCACTGGCGATATAGTCTCGGTTCGACGCGGCATTGCACCAAGCATGGATAACGAAGCCAAGGATGATTGGCGTTCCGGCCACAATGCAGCCTAATATGGCCCCGGGCGAAAAAAAAACACCAAACCAAAATGCACTGAGAACGGTGACACAAATTAACAAACTCAACAATGCACCATAAGCAGCAATGCCACGTTTTGCACCTAGTAATAGAATTGACCAAGGTGACAGCGTACTGCTTTGCAATAAGAGTTGCTGGTTGTTAAGGAATTGTTTGAACAATAAGTTGGTTTTTTCGAGGACTAACGCTTGAACTTTTTTAAGTTGGGTCTGGTTTCTTTCAGGATCAGTTAGCTGAATCGAGATTTTTTGTAACAGGTTTAAACGTATTTGCAAGCGGTAAGAGCTGAGTGCCGAGTCAACGCGGTACCCAGAGATAGCGAGTTCGCGTTGCGGTTCATATTCTTCATAGATACGGGTTGCAATCAGTACTGCGCTATAGGCAATTGAGAATAGCCCGCCAAGCAATAAAAAAGAAGGGGCGAGATTAACGATAGTTAATACACCAAATAGCAGGTAAAAACTGTCAATTAAGCCATTGAATGCCTTAATTGCTAAGCAGGATAGGCCAAACTCTGGTGCCTCGGTGGCTTTATGAAGGTTACCGTGCAGGAGTATTTCTAAGTCATGTTCTTTTTTAGAGAATAAAAAATCATAGAGGTCTTTGTTGTGTTGCACCATTGACTTACGTTTTTCTTGTACTTCAAGCAAAAAGATCCGATTCAGTGTATAGAGTATGCCGAACGTTAGCGTGAAGGGGATAATTAAAAAACGAAAATCTTGCACGCAAAAGAGAGTAAATGCGATGATGGCCGTGCGTATCGACTTAAATGAGTTGCGCAAGGCTTGAAATAACTCTCGTAGAACTTTCCAATAGACAGCCGTGTATTCTTTGTAGGCAGCGAGCTCCTGGTTTGTTTTTTTAGCGCGGTCACTTTGCTCTAGAAACAAATTACCTAAGCTAGCAAACGTCACGAACACTAGACTACTGACAATGGAAAAAACAAGCCCCGTTGGTGTTTGCATCCATTCGTGCATTTCATCCAGTGCGGCAATTTGGCTTTCGCCATAGTGGCGAACTTCGAAGATGGATTTGGTAAGACCATACCCATTCACTAGGCCGTCGCCGGTTCCGTAAATTAGGTGGATGGTTTGTTGTTCATTGAGTTTTTTTGCCCGTTCATGTAGAGAGCGATCGAGGGTATGTTGATGATAGTTTTTAGCATTTGCTGTTTTCGTTTCGCTGGGAGTAGCCATACTCGTCATCATGCAGCGATCAACATGAACACTATTATAGGGAAGCTTTATCGAAATGACAAGCATTAATTCTAATTGGATTAAATTGACTCAAAATTGGGCGTAAAACCCTTGCTTTGACATAAAACTCTTAATTTACGCTAGATGTTTGTTGCGTAATCAATCAGTGCGCGTTTGAAGACGGGGAGGTGATTGAAGGTGTTTAAACTAGTCGTCAGCAGGGTATTAAGGGTCGTATTAGCGGATGAAAACAGTTTGTTTAAAGCCTCCATGAGCAGAATGACAGACCAGCTTGCGGCTTGCCGTTCACGCTGGTAGCGGTTAAGGCTATTTGCGTAGCCATAGTGAGGTGGTTGCGGCAGGTGCTTGAGCCAACAGCGCAAATCGGCTAAGCCAAGATTCAGACCAAGACCTGCTAACGGATGAATGGTATGCGCTGCATCGCCTAGTAATAAC
>DAIDLK010000009.1:4665-11783 GCA_027449525.1 Legionellaceae bacterium
CCAGCACCATGTTGGCCGCCTGCTTCGGCGGTAGCGCTTGGCGCATGTGCAGCGTCTGTAGCTGGCGAGGAGCAATACTTGTGATGTGGCCTAGTTGGTTGGCAAAACGCTCTGTGAGTGCGTTGTCAAATGCCACTTTATCCAATTGCATGAGATAATCTGCCTGTTGCGGCTGGGTAGACCAAACAATGGAGCAACGGTGTAGGTCGTGGAGTGGTAGGAAAGCGAGAGGGCCGTCTGGGTAAAAGCGTTGGTAAGCAGTGTACTGATGGGATTTCTCAGTCAGCACGCTGGTTACAATCGCTTGGTGAGGGTAGGGCCAAGTTGTTACGTCAATCCCTAATTGGTGGCGAGTGAGTGATTGAGCTCCATCGGTAATCATTACCAAGGCTGGACGCCACATGCGTTGCGCGCCCTTAAAATAAATAGCTTCAGTTTGAATCCCCTCAACTTCAAGCGTGGTGTTGCTGTGCAGAATAACGCCTGCCCCAAGGCACTGGGCAATTAACGCGCTCTTTAAGGCGTCGTGCTCAATAATAAAGCCTAATTCGCGGCGTGCGATTGATTGAGCCTGTAAGGAAAGGATACCCTGGCCTGTCGCATCAGCCACTCGTATTTGTTGGTAGGGTGCGCAATGAGTCGAGCTGAGTGTTTGCCAGACACCAAGTGATTCAAGTAAGCGAAGGGACTGGTGATTAATCGCATAAACGCGTTGCGTGGCGGGTCCCGGTAAATTGTGTGCTTCTACTACCTCAACGGAGTACCCGCATTGACGCATGGCAAGTGCACTGGCCAAGCCGATAATACCACCACCAATGACTAGACACGATTCGCTTGAGATATTGTGCATGAACTGTGCTAATATGCCATAAAATATCAAGAGTATACAAAGATAGCCGTATGTTGCAAATTAATTTAATTGGTGCGGGTCGGGTTGGTCAAACGTTGGGGTATTTGCTCGTGCAATCGGGAGAGGTAGCCCTGCAAGCAGTCATGGCCCTTTCTCGACACAGTGCTGAACGAGCGGTGCAATTTATTGGGCAGGGTTATTACTGTGCTACAATTGCTGAGTTGCCGCCCGCTGAGTTAACCTTAATTACTACTCCCGATGCAGCACTCGAGGGCGTCAGTCGAAGTTTGTTCGAAAATGCACCGTTGCGTCCTAATGACATCGTTCTGCACTGCAGCGGTGCCTATACGTCTGAACAGCTTGCTATTGTCAGGGAGCGTGGGTGCTTGGTGGCTAGTTTGCATCCGGTATGCAGTATTGCTATGCCTGCTGTAGCGATTCAATCGTTTTCCGGTACGTTGTGTGCGTTGGAAGGAGACGCGGAAGCCGTTCGTTTAGTGTCTCAATTAGTTACTCAATGCGGTGTCGTACCTTTTCTAGTAGAAAAACAACAAAAAGCACTTTATCATGCCGGCAGTGTCTTTGCGGCAAATTATCTGGTGACGCTTGCTGAACAAGCGTGTCGTTGTTTCCAACAAGCAGGCCTTCAAGAGCACTTAATTAAACCGCTCATACAGCAATTAATGCACACGAGTTTAGTCAACGTGCTGCAAGCGGAACAACCAGCTCACGCGTTAACAGGTCCCATGCAACGAGGGGATGTTGCCACCCTAAAAGCTCATTTAGCCGTACTACCCAGTGGCTTACGATCATGTTATTTAGCCATGGCGCGTGCTACGCTGCCACTGTTGAAAAAGTTCCCCGAGCACCAACTAACGGCAGTATTCGATGAGTAAATGCAGTGCGGCAACGACTGCTTGGAGACGAATGGCGGGTCGATTACCGATAAAATGATGTTTTGTGCTGACGGATGTTTTATTCAATCGGCTGCAAGCTATCCAGACCGTGCCGACTGGTTTATCCTCTGTGCCGCCATCAGGTCCGGCAATTCCGGTAATGGCAACACTGATGTGTGCCGCAGGGTTTTTTTTAAGCGCACCTTCGGCCATGGCAATCGCTGTAGCTTGACTAACCGCGCCGTGCTGATCAATCACGTTAGCTTGGACACCAAGGCAAGCGATTTTGGCGGCATTAGAATAGGTTATAAAGCCTCGATCAAACCAGCGAGAGCTGCCAGGGATATCGGTGATGGCAGCGCATAAGCTGCCACCCGTACAGGATTCGGCCACGGTTAATTGCCACGCTTTGTTCTGCAATAACTCACCCAGTTGCATTGCAATAGCATGTGCCGATGGCTCAGGCAGACTCATTTTGCTGTAACTTCTGACAATTGCTCTTGAAGAAAATCAACCATCAACCGTTCGGCTCGTGCGGCGGTGCGTGGTTGATAACGGGTGCCAAGGGTAGGATCGTTTGCTGTTGGCACCATAAAAGCGTGTTGTGTTTGGCTGTAGCAATGTACTTGCCAATCGGCTTCAGCTTGCGTCATTTCATCACAAAAGGCATTGACTTGGCTTGGTTTAACCATGGGGTCATCATGGCCGTGCAGTACCAGAATAGCAGCTTTTATGGTACTGCGCACCGTTTGCGGCGGTGGGTGCAGTAAACCATGAAAACTCACCGCAGCGGTGATATTCGCTCCGCAACGGGCTAAATCGAGTGCGCATAAACCTCCAAAGCAAAAGCCAATAATAGCGATCCGGTGCGGATCTACCTGCGGCAGCGCCGCTACCGTATGTAACGCAGCCAGCAAACGGGCTTGTAATTTAGCGCGATCGTTAATGAGGGGTTCCATTAACGCTGTTTTTTCAGCAGTTGTCTCTCCCTGAGTGCCGTTGCCATACATATCCAGCGCAAAACCAACATAGCCGAGTTTGGCGAGCGCTTCAGCTTGTGCACAAGCAAAAGCATTTCGTCCGCTCCAATCGTGCGCCACGAGCACTGCTGGGCGTACTAAAGTGTCATCGGGGGTAGCGAGAAAGCCTTCGCAGGTCAGATTGTCATGGGTATAAAAATGTTTGGCAGTGTGCATCGGGTAGAGCCAATGATTCGTAATTTCTAGAGCATAAGCGAGCTGTGGGTGAAAAACAATGGTTACTGCCAAGCAAACCAAGCATCGAGTGTTGCGACTAGTTCGTCTAGGCCTTGACGTTTGAGGGAAGAAAATAATTGGATGCTAACCAGACTCTCGCTACTTGCGTAGCGGTGCTGAAGAGCCAGTAAACGATGTTTTGCTTCACCGCGGCTGAGTTTATCCGCTTTGGTTAATAGAATGTGTACGGGTAATTGATGCTCTATGGCCCAGCTTAATAGGGTATGATCAGGTGGTTTGAGCGGGTGGCGACAGTCACTCAGTAAAATTAAGCCGCATAAGCTTTGCCGAACATCGAGGTAATGCGCCAAATTGTTTTGCCAATTGATTTTGACGCGTTGGGCTACTTTGGCGTACCCGTAACCTGGGAGATCAACTAAACGGTGCTGCTCGTCTTTTACTGTGAATAAATTAATGAGCTGGGTGCGTCCAGGCGTTTTACTGGTACGCGCGAGATTATGGATACCAGTAAGGCAATTGAGCGCGCTGGATTTTCCCGCGTTGGAGCGTCCGGCAAACGCTACCTCATAACCGATATCAGCCGGAAGTTGATTCACACGTGCGGCGCTTTTTAAAAACTGGGCTTGATTATAACGGTTCATAGTGGTTAATCTGTGCTGTATTTTCGCAGATAGTGTAACATTAGTTGATGCATACGCGTGAGGTTTTATGCAAACAATTATTGCCGTTCTTTTATTGAGCATTGCAGCTTGGCTTCATGCAGCAGGTGATGTGGAAGCGGGGCACGCCAAAGCGCTCGTGTGTGCGGCTTGTCATGGTACGGAAGGGGTGAGTAGCGTGTCAATTTTTCCGCATTTAGCCGGTCAGCACGCGCCGTATTTAGTTAAGCAATTATCTGATTATCAGCTTGATACCGTGCGCCATGCCGCGGTGATGATGCCGTTTGTCGCGAATTTAAGCGAGCAAGACAAGCTGGATTTGGCAGCGTATTACGCCAGCCTGCCGCCCTATCAGCCGCGAGCAGAGAGGCGTCATAATCCACGCGGAAGAAAAATTTATCGTCAAGGTGATGCTGCAAAACAAATTACCGCCTGTATAGCCTGCCACGGCCCTAGGGGCCAGGGGAATGGTGCTGCTGGTTTTCCATTGGTTGCCGGGCAGTCAGCTGATTACGCTCGCGCGCAACTGCAAGCCTTCCAGCATAAGACGCGCGCAAATGACGTGCATGCGATCATGCGGACCATCAGTGCACATTTGGATGCAGAAGACATCAGTGCCCTAGCCGATTATATGGCCAGCCTGCATTAATTGGCGTTTTTTATGGCTAGTGCACTCACTTGTTGAAATCCGCGCGGTAGTAATCGACCACGCTGACCGCGTTGGTTCAAGTAACTCGCTTGTTCGATGGGCGTAAGCGCTAAATGACGCTTGCCTGCTTGCACAATTAGTGTCTCGTTTGGTTGGAGCGCAACGAGCGTTATCAGGATTTCCGTGCGGTTACTGGCGTGCTTGGTGGGAATCGTTAATAATTTATTACCTTTGCCGCGTACGAGGGTAGGTAGTTCGCGCGCAGGGAATAGCAACAGACGGCCGGTATTCGTTACACAAGCAATCCGATCGCTGTCGGGTGATGCAACGTGACACGGTGGTAATAATTGCGCGTTGGGTGATAATTTAACACATGCTTTACCATTACGATTTTTAACGTATAAGCTACGTAACTGGGTTAAAAAACCAAAGCCAGCGTCGGTTGCCAGCACGATCCAATCCTCTTCATTGCCACTGGTTAGTGCTACGAAGGAGGCACCATCGGCTGGATTAAGTTTGCCGGTGAGAGGCTCGCCTTGACCGCGGGCAGAAGGTAATTGATGTGCGGACAAATTATATACCTTGCCTTCGCTATCGAAAAATAGGATGGTTTGATTGGTACGAGCAGGGGTTTGTGCTTTGAATGCATCACCGGATTTATAACTAAGACTTGAACCTTGGATATCATATCCTTTCCCGGCACGTACCCATCCCTTTTCAGACATCACGACCGTAATAGGTTCATGTGGGAGGAGATCTTCTTCTTTTAAAGCGGTTGCTTCGCCTCGGGTCACTAGCGGTGAACGTCGTGGGGTTGCGTAGCGCGCTTGGTCAACACACATTTCTTTTTTAACAAGAGAGCGTAGGCGTTTTTCACTCGCTAAGGTATGCTCGAGCGTCTCGCGCTCCAGGGTGAGTTCATCTATTTCTGTACGTAATTTTATTTCTTCTAATTTGGCTAAATGGCGCAGTTTTAGTTCCAATATGGCATCGGCCTGCAACGGCGTGAGTTGAAAACGGTCAATTAACGCGGCCTTAGGTTCGTCTGCATCACGAATAAGAGCAATGACTTCGTCGAGGTTCAGGTAGGCTATCCATAATCCATCGAGTAGGTGCAAACGGTCTTGTACTTGCTTTAAGCGGAATTTCAAGCGGCGCGTGACGGTTTGAATGCGAAATAACAACCATTCATTGAGTAAGGTCAGCAAATTTTTGACGCGTGGTTTGCCATCTAAGCCAACCACATTAAAATTGGCACGATAGCTGCGCTCTAAATCCGTGGTAGCAAATAAATGCGACATCAGCTCATCGGTGTCAATGCGATTTGAGCGAGGAATTAACACGAGCCGAGTTGAATGGTCGTGGTCGGATTCGTCACGTAAGTCGTCAATCTGAGGCAGTTTTTTTTGTTGCATGAGTGCAGCAATTTGTTCGAGGATTTTTTCGCCAGACACTTGATAAGGTAGTGCTGTAATGACAATGTGGTGCTCTTCAAGATGATAAACAGCGCGCATTTTGATGGAACCGACACCCGTTGTGTACAGCGCACGTAATGCCTGATGGGGAGTAATAATTTCAGCTAAAGTTGGAAAATCAGGCCCTTTAATGAACGTTAACAGGGTGTCAAGTGACGCATCAGGATGGTCCAATAAATGGATACACGCATTGGCTACTTCCGTGAGGTTATGTGGCAAAATATCGGTGGAAAGTCCTACCGCAATGCCGGTGGCGCCGTTGATGAGCACGTTGGGTAAGCGCGCGGGTAATAATGAGGGCTCACGTAGCGTACCATCAAAATTATCTACCCAATCGACGGTCCCCATGGGTAATTCGGCCAGCAGGAGTTCGGAATAGTCTGATAAGCGTGCTTCGGTATAACGCATGGCGGCAAATGATTTCGGATCATCCGCGGATCCCCAATTGCCCTGTCCATCCACAAACGGATGATGATACGAAAAGGGCTGAGCCATGAGGACCATGGCTTCGTAGCAGGCCTGGTCACCGTGTGGATGAAATTTACCCAATACGTCACCCACGGTGCGGGCCGATTTCTTGTATTTTGCGTTGGCTTTTAAACCGAGCTCAGACATAGCATAAATAATGCGACGTTGCACGGGCTTAAATCCATCGGCTAGATGCGGTAACGCTCTGTCTAAAATCACATACATCGAATAATCAAGGTAGGCTTTTTCTGTAAATTCGGTTAACGCTTTCTGTTCAGTACTTACGGCCATGCCGGCATTCCTTTTAGTGATTGACGCGTTAATGCTGTTAAAAGTATCCCGTAAAGCGGCACAATTGCAAGTAATGTGACGAGAAATTTAACGCCAAGATCCACGACGGCAATTTGTGGCCAGTACTGGTTTAGATAAGGATCGTGGCATTGGTAAAAGGCGATGGAAAAAAAAAGCAGCGTATCAATGCCGTTCCCGGTACCACTGGCTAACAGGGGTGCTAACCACCAGGCACGTTGGCGTCTGAAGTGGCTAAACAGATAACTATCTAGTAATTGTCCTACGCTGTAGGCGGAAGCACTGGCGATGGCGATTCGCAAGGGGAGTTCAGGCAGTCCCCAGAGAAAATAGCGGTCGTGATTGAGTAAATTGGTTATGGCGTAGGAAGCGAAGAAGCTCGGTAATACACTGCAGAAAATAACGAGGCGTGCACGGGCTGAACCGAATACAAGGGTCGTTAAATCCGTGATTACAAAAATCAGTGGATAAGAAAATGCGCCCCAGGTGGTGGGTATTCCAGCCAGAACAATTGGGTATTGTACCAAGCAATTACTGAGGATCATTAGCAAGCTGTGCAGTAGGCAGAGCCAAAGGTGTGAAGCGCGCATCATTA
>DAIDLK010000009.1:11808-15431 GCA_027449525.1 Legionellaceae bacterium
CTTGCCAATTGGCGTGGCCTTGCTGCGCGTAACGCTGCTTGATAAGCTCGGATAATTCAGCCTGAATCGATTCGTCATCAATTAATTGACGAACCTCGTCTAAGTGGTGAATCTCTTGTTTCGGCCATTTTTGTTTTGCCCAACGTAACACTGCTTGCTCAGCCCGTCGCGGATCATTGCTAAGCAGTTCACGGTATAGAGAAGGGTGTTTTTTACCATTAGCCGTTAATTTACTGCAGTACTTAGCAATCCATGGCTGCCAATACAAATAACCTAAGGTCAATAACCATAAAACCGCAAACACAGTGGCGATGATCCAGGCCAGCGGTGTACTCGTAGCTTTCTTCGCGCTTGTGGCGGTTATTGACTGTTCGAGCGGTTTGGTTGTAGCCGCTTGCGCGGTCACTTGCAGGGTTCGTTCAGGCAGAGTGGCTGTTTTGTAGTCGTTGGAGCTGAGATCAAACCAAGTAATGCGATACGCAGGAAGGGTAATTTGCCCAGGTTGATTGAGCACGTAGCTAATGGATAATGTTTTTTCTCCCACAATGTCCGGTCCGCTCAGGCGATTTTTTAATTGAGGTTTTTCCGGATAAACACTAGCCCCCTGCGAGGTCTTGGCCGCAATGGCTGGGAATAATTCAGCCGGTTCACCCATGGCGGTTAAGGTAATTGTGCGACGTAGGGTTGAGCCTTCCATCAGGTTTGTATTAGTTTGATCATAGTGTTCAGTAAGTGCCACTGCCTGCGCAGGGAACCATGAACTTCGTTTCGTGTCTTTCGGCAGAGGTTTCACGTGAAGCGTGCTCGATGGCGCACTTAGCTCCAACGGCTGCGGTCTGCCAAATTGCAGTACTGCACCGTGTAACTGCGGTGCCTGAATGACTTGTTTCCCACTTTTTTGTGGAAATAGGGCATACTCTTGTTCCTCTACTTGAACCGATTCACCATTTTGGATGGTTTGGTAATGTTTGCCTTGGCCAATCGGAATGACTAATGCGTCCTCCAGTTGGGGGGGCTGGTAATCACTATCGAGTAAGGGATCACGGTGAATCAGTTTAACGGTGTAGCGAATTTGCTGATTAATAAAAGGCGTTTTATTTGAAACGGCCGTGATTAATTGGTTGCCATGAGACATGGCAGGTCGGTTGGACGTGGCCGCAACGGTCACTTGAATCGGGTTGCTGCGCTCATTGCCAATTTGAAGACTCGGAATCGTCAATGCTCCAATTTTTTTTGGTTGTAAGGTGAGTATCCATTGGGAGTGTTGCGATAAATGGCCATTAATCAGGGTGGTTGATTGAGTGTTGGCGCTGGCTTGGATTTCAAAATCAGTTTGTAATGGCTTGAGATCTGGCTCATGCCAGGCGGGATTATTTTCTTGTGTGATGATTAGACGAAAAGATTCACCGATGCTTAGTGTAGTGGGTTCGATATGGGTAGTAACGGTTGCCAAAACGGCGCTGGAAAACAGTAGGCTAATTAAGCAAGCCCGTTTGCAAAAAGTATTCATACGTTTTCTCCGTGGAGGCGGCGTAAATGATCACGCAAAAATTTCTCGCGCAGTAAACCACCTGGATCATCCGGAATGAGGTTTAGCCAATGCTGATTGTCCTCTCCGTTCGCGGTTGTTTTAGTTTGCTGAGGCGTTTTCTCTTGTACGTCAGGATCAGGTTTCTGTTCGTTTTGTTGAGGCTGGCTTGGTCGGTTTCGTTCGCTGTTGTCTTGGTCTGATTTGTTTTGTTCTTGCTCTTGATTTTGTTCCTGTTTTTGTTCCTTTTGGTTTTGTTCTTGTTTTCCATCTTGTTCTTGCTTTTGTTCGGGTTTTTTTATCAGTGCTTGAATGATTTTGCGGTTATGCAATGTATCAGCATCTTGTGGGCGTAGGGCTAAGCTCTGGTCATAAGCTTGAATGGCTTGCTCATAAGCACCACTATGGGCAAGCGCATTGCCTTGATTGTAAAACCCATCCGCTGTATTAAGTTGACCAAACAATTCGCTGGCTTTTGTGTAATCTTGGGCGCGAAAAGCGGCTGTGGCCTGCCAGGCTGGGTTGGTGAATAACGTTTTCGCGCTGCTGTATTGACCTTTTTTCATTAATTGTTGAGCTAGTTGATCGGGGGTTAACCATAGCGAATTCCAAGACCATGCGGCATGGCTTGGTCCTGAAAGAGTCCACAACATCATGAGTAGAATCAGCGGGTTCATGTGCGAAGGTTCTCCAAACGATGGCGTTGAAACAACAGTAAAAACAAACCAATGGCCGGTAGCAGTAACCAACGGCCATCATCGCGCCGAACGGCGGCTTTTTGTTGACTATCACGCATGACTTGTTGGTGTTTTTTAGTAAAAATAAGCCAGTCATTTAGATCAGTCTGGGTATGGCTGAATGGAATCATTGTACCATGACCGGCTGCCGCAAATTGTTTGAATTCATCATCAGGTTCCCCGGCTAAGGTAGGCAAAATTGAGACATCACTGCCTTGTTTAGCTAGCGCTGCGGCGAATTGAATGGCTGAAAGGCTGGGTGGCTTACCAGTCATCACAAGAATATCGGCGGATGAAAAGTTAGTTTGTCGCATCAGGCGGTGTGCTTCAGCTAAGGCGCTCTCAAGTTGATTGCCGTTCACCGGCATCATTTGCGGTAAAAGTTCGGGCAGGAGGGCCAGAATGGTTTGTGCATCATCGGTCAAAGGTGAAACCACGAAGGCCTCACTTGTATAAGCAATCAGAGCAAACTGACCGTTTTTTTTGCTACTAAACAAATCACCTAATTTAAATTTTGCGCGGGCTAATCGATTGGGTGATAAATCGGTCGCTAGCATATCGGTGGAAAGATCCAATAACACAATTTGCGCTTGTTGGTTATGATAAACGGGAACCATTTGTTGATAAAGACTGGGTCCGCTTAAACTAAGAATGAGGCAAAGCAATAATGCACCAACGATTAGCGCGGTGGTATTCAGTGATTGAGTCGGCTCTGAGTGCGATAAATAAGTTAACAAATGAGCATCACAGGCTTTTTTCCACGCTGACCGTGCCGTGCTATTGGTCATTAGCATCACCATCAACCAAACGAATGGAATAATAGCTACCAGCCAGCTCGGTCTTATTAAATGCAATAGGGTGCTCATCGAGTCACTCTCCGTTCAGCGTAAGCAGTCTGCAACAATCCACCGAAGAGTATACAAAACGCTAAGCCGAGCGGCCAAGGGTAATAATCGTGTTGTGGACGAATAGGGTGTTGTTCCTGGGGTGTGGTCTCAATTGCATTGATTAGGGCGTAGATTTGTTGTAGCGAGTTTTGGTCCGTTGCGAGAAAATAGCGTCCACCGGTATCGGCCGCAATTTTTTTCAGCGCCTCTTCATCTAATTCTATATGACTAAAAGGTAGATAAGTTGCTGGCGCACCAAGGCCAATGGTATAAATTTTAATACGGTTATCCCGCGCTAGCTGGCTGGCTTTTTCAACCGATAATACACCAGAATTATTTGCACCATCGGTGAGTAAAATGATAATGCGTCCCTCGGATGCGGTTTGCTGCAGGTGCTTAACGGCTAGGCCAAGTGGGTCTCCTAACGAAGTAGAGTTCCCCGCCAAACCCACGCTAGCATCCTCAAGGCGG
>DAIDLK010000010.1 GCA_027449525.1 Legionellaceae bacterium
ATGACAAAAAATCCTGTCATGCCCGCGCAGGCGGGCAACCATTTCTGGTTTGCTACTGAAGTAAATTAAGATAACTCGCTGACATACAATGAAAATCATATAATCTCGATCGCCAAAAGGAGGTTATATGGAGTGTATCAACGAGTTGAAGGATAGTTTAAACGTGTATTTTGGCTGGAACAAGGCGAGAATGACATGTTTTGTAAATATGTTGCTTGCATTGCTTGCTACACGCACGGTTAATTTGAACAAATTGGCTTGTGTTGTATTTGGTGATGCGCTTCAATCTTCACGGTATCGTAGAATTCAACGATTTTTTTCCAATTTTCCTCTGGATTATCAACAGATAGCCGGATTTATTTTTAAATTGTTTTTTGTGAGTGGTGGGCAATGGTATTTAAGCATGGATCGAACCAATTGGCGTTGGGGGAAATCAGATATCAATATTTTAATGCTTGGCATTGTTTTCAAAGGAACGGCGATACCAATTGACTGGATGTTGCTGGATAAGCGAGGTAATTCGGATACTCCGGAAAGAATAGCGTTGATCCAGATGTTTATTGAGCATTTTGGGGGAAATTGTATTAAAGGGATATTGGCTGATCGGGAGTTTGTCGGAAAAGACTGAATGTTCATCACTTGGTTTATTATGAAATTCATTCTGATGTCTACGAAGCAATAACCAGAGAAAAACGCATCAAGAAATGGAACCGGCAATGGAAAATAAACCTTATCGAGCAAAACAATCGCCAGTGGCTTGATTTGAGTATCGGATTATCTTGATGGATGGTTGCCCGCCTGCGCGGGCATGACAGGATTTTTTGTCATGTACAGAGGACTGACCGTTACGCTCATTTACATCGCTGTATAGTTTGTAATATAATTCGCAAAATTTCTTGAAGCGAATTAGAGCTAACCCAAATGCCACCTATTAGTCCAAGTCAGTCACGTGAGAGACTTATTGTTTTTATTATTGATGAGCTATTGAATTACGATCTGATAAAAACAGATGATGATTATCAAGCAATCAACCACTATGCGCAACCAGCTGATTTGCTTGCAGCCCTGCGGGCACTCCGTGACTACCAGTCAGCCGAACTCTTTACTGTAGAAAATTGTCGTCGTTTATACACTTCCGCTGACCCGGGTAGTGTTGCTGACCAAATAATTGAACAGTTCAGAAATCCGCCTCCGCCTCCAGCTCTAACCTCTCAAGCACGGGCTGTTCTTTTTTGGCACGAGCAACATGCTTTAATTGACCGCCGAAGAGTAGCTGGGTACACT
Source organism: Legionellaceae bacterium (assembly GCA_027449525.1). Taxonomy (GTDB): domain Bacteria; phylum Pseudomonadota; class Gammaproteobacteria; order Legionellales; family Legionellaceae; genus JAGVJT01. Next base: position 1,285 of record DAIDLK010000010.1, read on the forward strand.
GAATCCAATCAACGGTCACTAGCGCCAGATGAGCGCCGTATTTTAGATGTTGTACAAGCCCATTATTCGCCAATTCAGATGGTTATTCGAGAACTTGCTGCACGTTACGAACAAGCTCCGGCTATGATCGAGGTGAATGGAAATACCGTTGTATTACCGTTACGTAAAGCAGAGTTCGATCAGCTTGCACTCGACTTAGATCATCAACAACGTGGGTTGCACGCCTACTACCAGCACGCGACACACACTTTATGGCGTTATTTAAATGGTCCTAATCCATGGCGTGGTAACGAAGCTGTTATCTTAAGCGATCACCAACAAAACTTAATTGCCCAAATTTGGTCTGCAGTGAAGGATATGAGCCTTCCGCCTGCCTTAGGAGGAGCTGCTGGGGACTCATCAGAAGTGGCAGTTCGAGTAGAGCATCGTGTGCAATTATTTATTCAACGATTAGCCGAAAATTTGGCTCGTGCGCACAACTGGGATCATAACGTCGATGACATGCTAGAAGACACACCATCCTGTTCGATGTACATAGAAGGTGCTTTGTTCGAATCAGTGCTCGATCACCCTCTGTTTGAACGCCTGTTAACACCTGAAAAGCTACGGGCAGAAGTACGCCAATGCATTCGAGAACACTTAAGTGTTTATTTCGAGCAAAATAATCGACAGGTAGATTCAATTCGTGAAGCAATAGAAGCATTTCAAGTCGCAGGCGTGTGGGATGCGCTACCCGTACCCCAGCAACAACTCCTTGTAGCAGCGAATCTGCCCCATCCAGCACAGCAAGCTTTGATTACTCGCTTGCGAAGTCGCTATGATTTTCAAGATACACTGCACATGGCGGCAATAGAAACTATTTTGGCCTCGCAACCTGCACATCTTTTAATAGAGGCGAGAGAAGGTAATCTTCGCGCGTTACTTGACGCAGTATCGTCACCCAGACCTGTGGCTATGAGTCTGTAGCATTGCTTTTATTCAACCGTTGTGCTATTTTGCCTTGGTTTTAATGTAACTACACACACATTTCGTCACGTACAAAAGGGTCCCGTTGTGGGTTTTGTATGGGAAGTGTGGAGGCCTAACCCTAATTGGAGTCAAGCAGTATGAAGGTAAGTATGCGAGAACTACTCGAAGCAGGTGCGCATTTTGGACACCGAACACGATTTTGGAACCCGAAAATGGCACAATATATCTTCGGTGCACGCAACAAAATCCACGTCATTAATCTCGAAAAAACCATGCCGTTGTTAAATGAAGCCTTGAACTATATCGGTCGTCTCGCTTCAAATCATGCGAAAATTTTATTCGTGGGCACTAAACGTGCTGCGCAAGACAGCATTCGCGAGCAAGCAAAACGGTGCGGCATGCCTTACGTAGACCATCGCTGGTTGGGTGGGATGTTGACAAACTATAAAACAGTGCGCCAATCTATTTTTCGCTTAAAAGAATTAAAAAAATTACGCGATGATGGTAGCTTTAATGCCATGTTAAAAAAAGAAGCCTTAATGCTGACCCGTGAGTTAGAAAAACTCGACCGTAGTCTAGGTGGTATCGAGGACATGAGTGGTTTACCTGATGCGCTATTTGTCGTTGATGTTGGCTTTGAACGCATTGCTGTTGAAGAAGCGCGCCGGCTTAAGATTCCAGTCATTGGTGTGGTAGATACCAATAATAGTCCCGACAACATTGACTATGTTATCCCAGGTAATGACGACTCCATGCGTGCGGTAGAAATTTATGTGCGTGCGGTAGCTGACGCCATTGTAGACGCTAAGCAAGGTAACACGGTCGGCGGAGTGTCGGACGCGGAATTTATCGAGTTAGTTGAGACCAGCAAGATACCTTCTGAACCAACTGAATAAACTAGATAAACCTGATGGTAATATACCCTTTAGCCCGGCTGCGTCCGGGCTAAAGTTCATCTATAGGGAGAGTTAATCGTGTCAATTAGTGCAAAATTAGTGATGGAATTACGCCAGCGAACGGGTGCTGGTATGATGGAGTGTAAAAAATTTCTTAGCATGCCGCATGTGAACGGTGACCTTGAAGTTGCGGTTCTTGAAATGCGCAAAGCAGGCCAAGCTAAAGCGGACAAAAAAGCCGATCGCGTTGCCGCTGAAGGGGCAATTGTAGCGATGCGTTCGGCTAATGGTCAAACGGGTCTGTTAGTAGAAATTAACAGTGAAACTGACTTCGTGGCCCGTGATGAGAATTTTATCCATTTTTCGCAACAAGTGGCTAAAACAGCTCTGGAGCACCAATTAGATGACGTAGTGCTGCTCGCTGAGACAACTGTTTCGGGTGAACCTCATACCGTTGAACAGTTGCGGCAACAACTGGTCGCTAAAATCGGTGAAAACATCAGGATTCGTCGGATCGCTCTGTTAACATCGACCGGTACGGTTGGTTTTTATCTGCATGGCTCACGTATTGGGGTGTTGGTAGCACTGAGTACACCTGATGAATCCTTAGTAAAAGATATTGCTATGCACATCGCCGCTAGCCGGCCTATAGTGATTCATCGACAAGACGTGCCAGCGCATGCTCTTGATAACGAACGTGAAGTGTTTCAGGCACAAGCCAAAGAAAGTGGCAAGCCCGCTGAAATTGTTGAGAAAATGATTGAAGGTCGCTTGAGTAAATTTGTTGATGAAGTTAGCCTGATGGGACAACCCTTTGTTAAAGATCCCAATAAAAAAATCAGCCAGTTATTAACTGAAAAAGGCGCTGAAGTAACAGCTTTTGTGCGCTTAGAAGTTGGTGAGGGGATCGAGAAAAAAGAAGATGATTTTGTTGCAGAGGTAATGGCTCAGGTTCGAGATGCTGAATGAGTGCTAACAAGCCATCGTTGAAGTACCGCCGTGTCTTGCTCAAATGCAGCGGCGAAGCGCTCATGGGCGATGCACGCTCTGGGATTGATCCGTTGGTGTTAGATAAAATTGCTCATGATGTGGCAGATTTAATTCAAATCGGTGTTGAAGTTGGACTTGTGGTTGGTGGTGGTAATTTATTCCGTGGCAAGGAATTGTCAGCCGTTGGCTTAGGGCGGGTAACTGGCGATCACATGGGTATGCTTGCAACGGTTATGAATGCGTTAGCGCTTCGCGATGCCTTAGAGCGTATTGACTTGCCCGCACGTATTATGTCGGCTATTCCGATGCTCGGAGTAGTGGATCCTTACAATCGTCGCAAAGCAATAACTCATTTGCGTAATCAACAGGTGATTATCTTTGCTGCCGGTATCGGAAATCCTTTTTTTACTACCGATACAGCAGCGTGTTTACGCGCTATTGAAGTAGATGCTGACATCGTACTGAAGGCAACAAAAGTGGATGCAATCTACTCTCGCGATCCGGTGAAATACCCTGACGCGGTACGTTTTGAGTCACTTACTTACCGAGAGGTGTTAACGCAAGGTCTTGAGGTAATGGATTTGACGGCAATTTGCTTATGTCAAGAACACGGAATGCCATTACAGATTTTTAATATGACGCAACCTGGCGCGTTAATGGCAATTGTGCGCGGTGAAAAAGTTGGTACGATTGTAGGAGAGCAACATGCTAAATGAGGTAAAAATTGATGCTGAACGCCGTATGCAAAAAGCGGTAGAAACGTTACAACATGAGATGAGTAAAATTCGCACCGGTAGGGCGCACGCCAGTTTATTGGATCATGTCCAAGTCGATTATTACGGTAACCTTACTCCATTAAATCAAGTAGCGAATATTACCAGCAGCGATGCACGCACCTTAGTGGTTACGCCATGGGAAAAATCCATGATGGCAGCGATCGAAAAAGCCATCCTGAGCTCAGGTTTAGGACTTAATCCCGCTAATTCAGGTACAGCTATTCGAGTTCCCATGCCACCGTTGAGTGAGGAACGCCGCAAGGAAATGACCCGCGTGGTCAAAACGGAAGCAGAACAGGGGCGAGTGACCGTCCGCAACATTCGTCGTGATGCTAATCATCAATTGAAAGAGGCAGTCAAAGCGAAAACGCTCTCTGAAGATGACGAACGCCGTGGCAATGAAATGATCCAGAAATTAACTGATCACTACATAGCCGAAGTTGAACGTGTGCTAGCCGAAAAAGAAAAAGACTTAATGGAAATTTAGATGAATTAAAACATCCCTTTAGCGTGCTCAATCTCTAGCGCTTCGAGCATAAATAACGAGTCGCTAGACTCTCTCAAGAGTGCTTGTTCTAATCGAGCACGCAGTTCAATGCGGCCATTTTCCATTTTACTCAGCAAATCTGTATAATTTGAAAATTGATGTTGGTACCAAGATTGTAGGGCTGAATCACACAGGAGATAGTGGTTTCTATAATTATCAATCGTACTAACATCTCGAAAGCATTTGTAATCACGTCGGTGTTTGTGCACTTGATACGCTTGTGAATTAGCTATAATAGTGTCTATCTGTTGTTGTAATTTAGCTGAGTATCTTGTTTCAGGAGTGGTGCGCAGATAACGACGTAGCACTTCAAAAACAAGCGAAATTTCCTCCGGGGAAAGATGTTGAGTTTTTGCTATTTCGCTAGATGCTTCAGGTCAAGTCCCAAAAATGCTGTAAATTCGCCTCAATTCATCCCACTGAGCTCCTCTTTTATTGACTGAATTTGTTGAGTTCAAGAACATTTGACTTACCAGCGTCTTTTTCGGCTAGCCAATCATTAAATTCATCCATATCCAAGTAACGGCGTGTTTGCCACTGTTCGTTGAATTCAGCCAGTAAAGCGCCAATTAAACGTAATGCTGATTCGTCGCTAGGGAAGATACGTATCACCCGTTCACGGCGCCTTATCTCTTCGTTAAGCCGCTCTTGCATGTTCGTTGTTCGTAACCGTTTACGGTATTTATCAGGCAGAACCATAACAGCCATTGCATCCTCGAATGCCTCTTCAAGGCAATTGACAGCCTTAGGTACTTTGCCCTCAAACGCCTCGACAAACTCGCTCAGTCGCCGCCTAGCCTCCGTCATGTCTGGCGCCTGTAAAACCAACTTCGCTTTATCTGCAACGGCTTTACGGTGGCGAAGTGCGCAAAAACCCAGTATATTTCGCATTAAATGCACTTGGCACCGCTGCCAAGTTGCGCCTTGAAAATGCTTTTTAGCCGCCTCAACAAGGCCCGCATGTTGGTCTGAAATAACGTACATAACACCGGTTAAACCACGCGCTTTAAGCCACCGAAAAGTTTCTTCCCATGTGGCGTAGCTTTCGGTGTCGCCAATTTGAACACCTAGAATTTCGCGGCATCCATCGTCCCTAATACCAGAGATAGTAAGTGCTGCCCTTGATACAACACGCTCATCATCGCGGCATTTAATAAACATGGCATCCACCATGATGAAAGGGAATTTAAGCCCATCAAAACGACGTTGGTTAAAGGCTCTAACGCGCGCATCAAGACCTGAACACAATTGACTGACGGTTGACTTAGAGAAACTGACACCACAAAGCTCTTCAGTGATATGCGTGACTTTTCTAGTGGATACACCGTTAACCACCATTTCCATTAGCGCCAAAACAAACGCTTGTTCACTGCGTTGGTAACGCTTGAATATATCCGTTGAAAAGGAGCCATCCCGCGTTTGAGGCACTTGTAATGTAACCGGTCCAACACGTGTGTAGAGCTGGCGTGGGCGATAGCCATTGCGATACCCAATTCGCTCCTCAGAACGCTCATGCTTCTCTGCGCCTAACGATTCAGTCACCTGGGCCTCTAATAGTTGATTCAAGATGCCTTCAACAAGCTTAGCCAAACCATCCTGACTTGATAAAAGTTCTGGCAGTAACTCCTTTCCAACGGTAACATTGTAATCCGTCATCGCTAATCTCCTCGGTTTTGTTGTTTTTCGCAACTCAATAGTACCGAATTTTAGCGATGACTCAATTACTAATGAGCCATTTTGAATTTACAGCAGTTTAAGGACTTAACCTTAATTTAATGGAGTAGTACAGAGCTGATCGATTAATTGATATTGATGCAATTCTCTTTATGCTCTATATTAGATCACCTTTACTTATTAAAAATCAAAATAGGCGAATTTTATGATCATTGAAATCAACGGAACTCAAATTGTTGCTGAACTAAACGACAGTTCATTGGATCAACTAGCGGTACGTTCAGTTGATTCTCTGGTACTCATTGAATTTAATGAGAATTTAAAAAAACCAGCGGATACTGAGCAAAATAAACGTATTAAGGAATTTTACGCTCGGCAACTGTTTGATGCAGGTTGGGTTCGAATAGAAGACTCCTCAGGGCAGCAGCACGGCAGACGTCATGAATATCGATTGCAACAGTGTACTAGTCAATTCGAAGCGCTGGCTGGTGTAAGGCGAATCAAGCATATTGCGACTGATTCAACTGTTTTCCAGTATGTTTCTGATAGTTGCTCACTCCGAACCGCGTTTGAAAAATTGCATGATGTCAGTGTGCAAGACCTAAAGTTTGTTGTCGCCATAGCCTCCTCGGCTCGTCCTGGTGACATAAGGTCTTGCGTGGCGATCATGGTGTGTCGTGAAAACGACCCGCTCATGCAATTACAGCGCATGCCTTTGTGTACAGAGCTTGAAAGAACCTATAAAAAATGGAATTACTATTTCGTAAGCGATATCGCCGAGCTAGTGCAAGATTTGTTGAATCAACACGGCGCCGCGTGCCGAGGATTCTTAACGCCATCCAATCGACCACTCGAATCAATAACACTTGATGCAGTGGTCAGTTGGCAAAGTCCTGTCGAACCGGTGACCCTATTTCGATTTTTCGACTCAATGCCGTCAAATAGTCTGGTGCCTGAAGCCCTTGAGCCAGCCCTGTTTGCGCCTAACTCCTAGGGTGTAATGATTTGAACACGTCATTGAAACCCTCAACCTCGCTGACCCCCAAATCGTTGACGCGCGCGCGACCTTTTTATACTGATTACTACAAGCGCTTTCGCTACCCGTCGCGTGCTTGGTTCAGTCTTGGCTTGGCGGGAGTGTTCGGGCTACTTTTTTATTTTGGCCCCATTCCCTTGGTGTGGATGGCACTTGGGGTTGCGTGTTGTTTCTCAGACGATATCCCAATGACTCCAGTTATGAGCATCGTCACAGCAATCAACAATTTATGCCACCAACGAAAGTCCCTAAAGGCTATCGTGACGTTGGTTGTGGTGGGATCAGCCATCTTGGTTGGTGCGTTGCTAGGCGCCCTTGTTTTTGCTCAAATGCCGCTGGTGACGGCTTTCTTAGCTAGTTACCTGGTGGCGACTTACTCTTCACCGTTGCTGATGGCAGTCGGAGCCATCCTTGGCGGGCTTTTCGCACACAGCACCTGTCAATTAAGCGCCTTTTGGGGCGTTACCCTTGGTCTGGTGATTGGCTCGCTCATACCCATAGCGCTGCCCATTAGCGTTGAAGTGGTTTATTTGTCGACTGCCCTGTGTGCCTTTATGGCGAGTGTCCTTACTAAGCAGGCCCTACGTTTGTATTTTTACTGTCGCTACGGTGCGACCAATGCAGATGGTTATGCAGTGGACTGCCCAGTGGCGCAGCAACAAGCTTTTATTGGCCGGCGTGCGCGCGAATTGAAAGTCACCCCTGTTGTTTTAACGGAATTATTAAACAGTTGCCGTGTGCGAGTGGCTGAGTGTAAAGCACAGGCTTCGTTGTGGCATGAGCATACCGAACAACGACGTGCTGTGAGTAATTCGTACAAGGATATTTACCATGCGTTGATGAAACCGCACTTGTCCGCGCAAGAACGAGAGGCGGTTAAACAAATGATTGTCAACAGCCACCTAGAACGACATGCTGATACGGCTACTCATCAAAAAATAGTGAACCGTGCCCTAGGGTCTGGCCATCTGTTTCAGTTAGCCTATCGAGAAAGAATGTTAGTGCATCAGTTTCTTCTGGCAGAAGGTGGCGGCCTCAATCGGCGCTTATTGCGAGAGTTTGCCGCCTAACCTTATTTTTCGTTCAATTCATCCAAGCTGGCTTCGATGCGTGCGCGCAATAGCGGGTCTTTTTTTGCCAAACTAGCCGCTTGTTTTAGCATGTGCCTGGCTTCTTTGGCCTGCCCTTGTAACTGATAACAGCGTGCAGCGGTAAAGTAGGCATAGTCTTTGCGTTTGGCGTTGGCGTGTGCTTGAGCAAGGGATCGGCACAAGCCTAAATCGTGGGGATACAGGCGTGTGGCTTTGGTGAGCACCGCTACCGCCTGATAGAGTTGACCACTGGCGGCGAGTCCTTCACTGGTGGCCACTAGCAGGGCATAATTATCGGGGTGATTTCGTCGTAATGCGTCTAGTTGTTCAAGCGCTGCCCTGGCGTGCCCGTTACCAATTTGAGCTTGGGCTAGCGCGATGACGAAATATAAATTATTGGCATCCGTTGCCACCAGAGCTAGTAATTGAGTTTCAGCGTCAGCAAAACGATTTAATTTGATCAGTTCCAGCGCGTAGCCGTATCGGCAAGGGAGTGTGGCGGGTGTTTTGCTCAAGCAACGTTCGTAATAATCCAATAAACGCTTTTCATCAAGGATCACTTCGGTGCGAATAATCTCTTTAAACAATTGGAAGGTAAGATTATCCGGCACATTAACCGGTTTTAGCTGGGCGGTCCGGTTTTCGGCTTCAGCAATACGCTCTTCGTCAATTGGGTGAGTACGCAAAATGCTAGGGATATTGGCCGTGTAGTAGTAGCGGGCATTTTCACGCATTTTTTGAAAAAATGCAGCCATACCGCGTGGGTCAAGCCCGGCTTTGGCCAGCACATCAATCCCTATGCGGTCCGCCTCTTTTTCATTGGAGCGAACAAAATTAATATCATTTTGGGCAAAGCCGCCCAGTGAAGCCATCAAAGCCCCGCTGCCAAGCATTGGATTGACGGCGCCGAGTGCAATTGAGGCTAAAATCGAGGCCAGCATCGGAATTTTCATTTGTTTTTCATGTTCCAACATTCGATAGAGGTGATGCAGGCGCACGTGGGCCATCTCATGCGCCATGACCGCGGCTAACTCACTTTCGTTAGCTGTTTCCAAAATCAGTTGACTATTGACGCCGATGTGACCACCGGGCCCCGCGAATGCGTTAATTTCATTTGAATTGACAATAAAGAAGTTCGGTTGAGTTAGTTCACCGTGTTGGGCGAGTTGTTTAGCGAGATGATTCAAATATTGATTGGCGAGCGGCGTACGAATAACTTGATCGGATTGGTTAATTTGCTCCACAAATTCTTTTTCTAGTTGATCAAGTTCGCGATTGGAGTAGGGTGAAAAGCACCACGCCATAGGGGACAACCACAGACTCACGATGAGTAGGCTGGCAGTTACTGTGTGCCTTAGTCGAATCAGGGACACGGCGAGACTACTCAGAAATTGAATAATTTGTTATCATGTCAGCACTTTTCAAAGGTGGTTGAACCATGCACGAACAATTGATGCTGGCCGCACTGGAGCAGGCTTGGCTTGGACGCGGAACGTGTGCGCCAAATCCTGCGGTTGGGGCGGTTGCCGTACGCAATGGAACGATTATAGCACACGCCTTTCATTCTGGCGCGGGCATGCCGCATGCTGAGTCAATGTTGTTAGCACAACTTCCGGCAGCTTGCGCCGATGTCACGGTGTACGTGACCCTGGAGCCTTGTAATCACTGGGGTAAAACGCCGCCGTGTGTCGACGCGTTGATTGCGTCCGGTGTGCAACGTGTGGTCTATGGTTACGCTGATCCCAATCCACTGGTGCGCGCGAATAATACGCCAGCCCGTTTGCGTGCCGCCGGCATCGAGGTCGTTCATTTCCCTATGCCTGCAGTGGATGAATTTTACCGTGCGTACGCGCATTGGTTACGAACCGGTATGCCCTGGGTTACGGTCAAAATGGCACAGACCTTTGATGGAAAATTTGCGCGGGACACTGGTGCGCCGGTGCAATTATCAAATGCCGCTTGTGCGCGCTTTACCCATCAACAACGTCAGTACACGGATGTTATTTTAACCACCGCTTGCACGGTGAATCGAGATAATCCGGCTTTAAACGCGCGTGTGACGGCAGTGCCATTGGCAAAGCCAGTCGCTATCATCGACCGCCAGGGTAGGTTGAATCCTCAGGCGCAAATTTATCACACGGCGCAAACGTGTCTCATCTACTGTAGTGCTTCGGTCGCTGAGACTAAGCGTGCTGAAGCGCGTGCGGTGTATTATGCTATGCCGTTGGTGGACGGTAAGCTAGATTTAGTAGCGGTCTTGCGTCATTTAGGTGCGCTTGGCAAACACGAGGTGTGGGTCGAGGCCGGTGCCGGTTTGTTTGCCGCCTTGCATCACGCGCAACTCGTGCAGCGGACTATTTTATATTGGGTTCCGCGTGTACTAGGTCCTTCCGCGCGTGCTTTGTACGGTGTTACGGATCTCTTTCAAGTGGAGCACTCGATTCAATGGCAGGCAATGGAGGATAATCTCATGGTATCCATTGAATGGCGACACCCGGTTGTTGGTCTGGAGGAATCATGTTCACTGGTTTAGTTGAGCAGTGTAGTGAAGTTGTTGAGCACAGCGTTGGCTCGCAGGGCCATCGGCTAGCGGTGCGAGTACACAATCTAGCGCTGGTGGCGGGAGAAAGCATAGCGTTGAATGGCGTTTGCTTGACGGTTGTAGCCGATAGTCATGCGCTGGCTTGCTTTGATGTGTCGCCGGAAACGTTAGCAGTAACCAATTTGTCAGCACTATCTGTTGGTGATAAAGTAAACATTGAGCGCTCACTGAAGGCAAACAGTCGACTGGGTGGGCATTACGTGACGGGTCATGTTGATACCACCGCGCTCGTACAAGCAGCTCGCGAGCTGGGGGAGTATATCGAGTTAACCGTTGCTGGTTTTGCGGCTTCTGCTCGCCCTTTTTTACTCCCGAAGGGTAGCATCACGCTCGATGGTGTCAGTTTAACGATTAACGCGGTGGAAGCCGATACCATTCGCCTGTTGCTAGTCCCGCATACGCTGGAACAAACCACTTTCAGAACAGTGCACATTGGTCAGCGGGTGAACGTAGAATTTGATTACTTCGCTCGGTTGGTTGCACATCAATTGGGTTATTGGCGTGATTCGACTATACTGTCGTCTTCTTTCATTCAGTCTGGTCAGGTACCTGATCACGATAGTGAGGTTGAGTCATGAACACGCCCTTTGTATCAGTTCCGGATGCAATTGCTGCGCTGCAAGCTGGTCGATTAGTTATTTTGCTGGACGATGAAGATCGCGAAAACGAAGGCGATTTAGTGGTGGCAGCCGAACATGCAACAGCCGAAGTGATTAATTTTATGGCGCGTTTTGCGCGTGGTTTGATTTGTTTGCCCATGAGTGGTGCGTTAATTGATAAGCTCGGCTTAGCCATGATGACCACGCACAATCGCTCACCTTATGGCACGGCGTTCACGGTGTCCATTGAAGCGGCTTCAGGTGTTTCAACTGGCATTTCCGCTGCTGATCGTGCGCGTACGGTGGCGGTAGCCATTGACCCCACCAGCGGACCATTGGATATTATTTCGCCGGGTCATGTCTTTCCGTTACGCGCACAGGAAGGTGGGGTATTAGCGAGGCGTGGTCAGACGGAAGGCAGTGTTGATTTAATGCGTCTGGCCGGGTTAACGCCTGCCGCGGTTATTTGTGAGATCATGAACGAAGACGGCAGTATGAGCCGCCGGGATGAACTGTTGGCATTTGCGGCACAATTTAATATACCGTTGTTGACGATCCATGCGTTAGTCCAATACCGTATTCAGCACGAGATGTTGGTTGAAGCGATTGCCTCGAGTCGTATTCCGTTGCGCACACACGGTGATTTTACGATGACGTTATTCCGTAACCAGCTAGATGCTGCTGAGCATTTTGCTTTAGTTAAAGCCGCACCAGCCAATCAGTTGGCCCCGCTGGTACGTATTCATTCCGAATGCATTACCGGTGATTTGTTTGGTTCAACCAAGTGCGATTGTGGCTCCCAGCTGGAGCAGTCGTTAGCGCGAATCGCTGCTGAAGGCGGGGTACTGATTTATTTGCGACAAGAGGGGCGTGGCATTGGCTTAGCAAATAAACTAAAAGCCTATGCGCTACAAGAGCAAGGATTTGATACCGTGGAGGCTAATCAACAATTGGGTTTACCGATTGATAACCGTGATTATTCGCTAGCCTATCAAATGTTAAAATGGATGGGCATTACCACGGTGCGCTTGCTGACGAATAACCCAGCCAAGCTCGAGGCGTTAACAGCTTATGGAATTGATGTCTTGGAACGCATTGGTTTATCCGGAACATTAACCGATGAAAATAAAGACTATTTAAAAATAAAACAACAAAAATTAGGACATCTGTTGAATCGGAGCTAGCGTATGACCAATCGAATTCAAGCCGGGGCAGCGTGCCAAGTACCTTGTCGGTTAGCACTCGTGGTGAGTGTGTTTAATCGTGAAATAACGCAGGCTCTTCAACAAGGTGCACTGGATTATTGGCATGAATTAGGTTTTGACTTGAAGGCCGTAACGGTGGTTGAAGTCCCGGGAGCCATTGAAATTCCGCTGATTGCTCAGCAATTAGCGCGTCTCGCGCGCTTTGATGCAATCATTGCGTTCGGTGCTGTGATTCGTGGTGAAACCAGCCATTATGATTATGTCTGTCACGTTGCGGCGAATGGCTGTGCTGAGGTAGCGTTACGCTATAATATCCCCGTTATTTTTGGGGTGTTAACTACTGAAAACGAAGCCCAGGCCTGGGACAGACTGGGTGGAGCGCACGGGCACAAAGGCCGCGACGCCATCGATAGTGCATTAGCGATGCATGCAATTATGCAACAAATGTTAGGATAGCTATGACCCATTATATTTTCATTACCGGCGGGGTAGTGTCATCACTAGGTAAAGGGATTGCTTCAGCCTCATTAGCTGCTATTTTAGAGGCGCGCGGCTTGCGTGTCACGCTTATTAAATTGGACCCGTACATCAATGTCGATCCAGGTACCATGAGTCCGTTTCAGCACGGTGAAGTGTTTGTCACTCAAGACGGAGCCGAAACCGATTTGGATTTGGGCCATTATGAACGTTTTGTGCGTACCACCATGACCCAACGCAATAATTTCACTTCCGGTAAAATTTACGAAACAGTAATTAAGAAAGAACGAAAAGGCGATTATTTGGGCGGAACAGTGCAAGTGATTCCACACATTACCGATGAAATTAAGCACTGTATTCGGCAGGGATCGGCTGGTTTTGATGTGGCCATGGTAGAAATTGGCGGTACGGTGGGTGATATTGAATCGTTACCTTTTTTAGAAGCGATTCGACAATTGCGCATTGAATTGGGTGCGGCGCATGCCGTATTCATTCATTTAACCTTAGTACCTTTTATTGCCACGACCGGCGAAACAAAAACCAAGCCAACCCAACACTCCGTGAAAGAGCTACGCTCTATTGGTATTCAACCGGATATCTTAATTTGCCGTTCTGAACGCGCGCTATCAGAAAGTGACCGCGTTAAAATTGCCTTATTCACTAACGTCGAATTAGAAGGAGTGGTTTCATTAGAAGATGCCAAGAGTATTTATCAAATTCCGTTAATCTTGCATCAACAAGGGTTGGATGAAATTGTAATAAAAAAATTTGCGTTAACGTTGCCGGTAGCCGATTTGCACGAATGGCAAGCGGTCGTGGCGGCACAAGCGATACAAACTATGACGGTTAAGGTGGCGATGGTGGGTAAATACACGGAATTGAGTGATGCCTATAAATCCGTGAATGAGGCATTGTGCCACGCTGGCATTCATACCGAGACACGGGTTGAAATTGTTTACATTGATGCCGAGCGTCTAGAAAAACAGGGAACTAGTTTATTGTCCGGGATGGATGCGCTTTTAATTCCTGGTGGCTTTGGTGAGCGCGGAGTGCGCGGCATGATTTTAGCCATTCAATACGCACGCGAGCATCATTTGCCGTTTCTGGGAATTTGTTTAGGCATGCAGCTAGCCGTGATTGAGTTTGCTCGCCACGTGATGGGGCATTTGGATGCCAATTCCACTGAATTTAATCCCGAGTCTACT
>DAIDLK010000011.1:0-6494 GCA_027449525.1 Legionellaceae bacterium
TGGTTATGGCCGCTTGCTTACTTAGTTGGTGTTAAAGGATACAACGGTTGTGGAACACTACTCATTGCTTACATGCCGTTAATTGGTTTTGCTAGGGCTTTTAAAGCAGGCGTTTACGTAATAGAATGATTCGCTTAAGTTTACCTTAAGGTTGTTTTCACAATCATTCGGTATACTACCAAGCAGATGTTTATAAGGGAGATGGATGATGTTAATTTTAACTCGACGTATTGGCGAAGCGCTCATCATTGGCGATGATGTGAATATTACCGTACTGGGTGTGAAAGGCAACCAAGTGCGCCTAGGTATTAATGCACCCAAAGACGTTGCAGTGCACCGTGAAGAAATTTATTTACGTATTCAGCAAGAAAAAGAAGGCGGCACGGTGACTGTCGATGCGATGGAAGAGCAAGAAAAACAAGAAGAGAGCGTGTTTTAGTGGTCTTGCTGTCTTTAAACGGACAAGGACGTTTCCCCGCTCGCAAGCTCGTGGCGCTGTTGGTGTTCATCAAGTAATATCAGATGTCCATCGGATGTAATGCCATGTGCATACCCTTTTAGTTCACGGTTGTTTTGTACTACGCGTATAGGTTGTTGGTACAAGTAGTCTAACGATTTCCATTTGGCCTTAAATCCGCTAAAACCACTCGCTATATACTGCCCAAGAGCACACTGCAATTGATGAATTAACTGGGCCACAATCAGATTACGATCAAAGTAACGTCCTGTTATTTCTTGCAAAGAGCACCAGGGATGGGTATTTTGGGTATTAACATTCAAACCGATGCCTAGGATCACCTCGGTGTGGTTTTGGCCGGTATCTGCCAGTTCAATTAAAATGCCAGATAACTTTCTTGTCTGCCACAGCAGATCATTTGGCCATTTAATACGTAAATTGTCAGTGGGGAGGCCTAATGCCTTGATGGTATTAACGAGACTAAGGCTCACCACCAAGCTTAATGCCGATAACTGAGCCGAATGAACCGGCAAATAGTAGCGTATTGAGCAATAAATATGACAGCCGTGCGGTGAGTGCCACACTCGACCAAACCGACCTCGTCCAGCCGTTTGTGTTTCTGCAATGCACAGCGTTGGACAAGACGGCGTCGCAGGCTGATATTTTAAAAATTCGTTGGTCGAATCAATTGTATCGAACGCGTGGATGCTTAACTCTGAGTGGTACCCCAAGGCACGCAGTGCCCGGACAATGCGTTCAGGATTTAGGGGAATAACCTCAGACGTCTTGCTCATGGCTAATTACCGTTAAGGTATCGGATGGTCTGAATACCCGGATGATAACATAAAGCTGCACTGCACGCGGTGCCTGGCATAAATGGATAGATCTTCCATTCAAGGTGACTGTGTTGATCATAAAACATAAAAGCCTGATTGGGTAGTAGAGGAAAATTAAGGTGTTGGGTTGGGTAGCTAAGCCCCAAGCCCATTGCCTTGATTAACGCTTCTTTTTGTGCCCAGACGTTAAAAAATCCCAAAGGTTGCAGAGCATCTGGTAGCGCTAATAAATTTTTTTGTTCGTTAGCAGAGAATAAAGTGCGACTAATGCCGAGATAAGGTCGAGCAGAAAAGTACTCAATATCAATTCCTAGGGGGTGCGTTTGTCCAACGGCCAGTAAAGCTTGTTCACCTGAGTGGCTTAAATTGAACTCCAACTCCAGAGGACGCTGAGCCAGTGAAGGTTTGCCTTGCGCGTTATAATCGAAACGCAATGTTTCTGGCGCTTGAGCCAAATACTGAGCAAGAATCTTTCGTAGCATGGTGCGTGCTATAACAAAACGTCGTTGATGCTGGGGGAGGTAGAAACGCCGCGCTCTTTCTACCTCGTCGTTTGAAAGTGTGCTCTCTTCAATGCTGGAGTAGGGTTTTTTCAACGAAAATCGCCAGATGTCAATACGGGTGTCGTTTAGGCTTGTCATGACGGTTCATGTGATTTCTTTAGTGGTTTGAGTGTATAATAATTTATTCGACGAATGAATGAGTTGGAATGACATGAGCCGACAGTATTTGGATTTTGAACAGCCAATTGAAGAGTTAAATCAAAAAATTGAAGCACTGAGCATGCTAGATGCCGACAGCAGTATGAATTTAAGCGAAGAAATTGCGCGCTTGCAAGCGAAGAGCCAAGAATTAACCCGCCAAATCTTCGCAAAACTTGATGCTTGGCAAATTACGCAAATGGCGCGGCATCCAGCTCGACCACAAACTACTGATTATATTGAATACGTATTCACAGATTTTCAAGAGCTGCACGGGGATCGTCATTATTCTTCAGCACCAGCCATTATTGGTGGATTAGCCCGTTTTGAGGGTCAACCGGTTATGATTCTTGGTCATCAAAAGGGTAAGCGCACCAAAGAAAAAGTCTATCGTAATTTTGGTATGGCGCGCCCTGAAGAATACCGTAAAGCTTTGCGGTTGATGCGTATGGCAGAAAAATTTAATTTACCTGTTATTACCTTTATTGATACCGCTGGTGCTTATCCTGGAATTGGTGCAGAAGAACGCAACCAGTCAGAAGCGATTGCACGTAATTTATTGACGATGGCGGCTCTTAGAACGCCGATAGTATGCATCGTGACTGGCGAGGCTGGCTCAGGCGGTGCATTAGCGATTGGGATGGGGGATCGCGTGTTCATGTTACAATTTTCTACGTATTCGGTTATTTCACCCGAAGGTTGCGCTTCCATTTTATGGAAAGATCCATCCAAAGCGAATGATGCAGCACAAGCCATGCAAGTTACCGCAGACAAAACGCTAAAAAACGGTTTGATTGATGGTATTATTGAAGAGCCGTTGGGTGGCGCGCACCGTGATTTAGAGTCCATGTGCAGCCGATTACGTGGGGTACTGAGTAAGGAGTTACGTACCTTACAAACCATGCCAATCGATGTGCTCCTTGCTGAGCGCTATGCGAAGTACATGGCATTGGGTGTCTAGTTGTTATGTCGTTGGATGCTCTAATTTCCCCTGCGTGTCGCTTGCGCCTCGCCGCATTCGAGCAGCTTTGGGTTGGCTTCAGTGGTGGGTTAGACTCGACGGTGTTGTTGCATGCATTACACACTGACCCGACGTTGCGCCCTAAATTGCACGCAATGCATGTTCATCACGGTTTAAGTCAGCAAGCGGATGATTGGCAGCAGCATTGTGCGCAAGTTTGTCGAGATTGGTCGATACCGTTTCGCACGGAGCAAGTAACGCTTAGTCGTTCTACGAATATTGAAGCACAGGCGCGTGCGGCACGATTACAGGTATTTGCCCCGCTCATCACGCACAATGTGTGTTTAATTCTTGCTCATCATCAACACGATCAAGCAGAAACGGTTTTGTTGCAATTATGCCGGGGAGCTGGTGTGGTTGGACTAGCGGCCATGCCAGAATGGTTAGCGTTTCAGGGTGGATTGATTGCGAGGCCGTTGTTGCATCGATCGAAACAAGCCGTGCTAGCCTACGCTAACACCCATCAGCTTTGCTGGGTTGATGATGAAAGCAACCGTGATGTATCTTATGCGCGTAATTATTTACGCCACAGGGTGTTACCTATTTTACAGAATCGCTGGCCTCAAGTAACCAAGCGTCTAGCTCTTGCTGCTGAACACATGCAGCAAGCACAGAGCAATTTAATTGATTTAGCGTATCTGGATTGCCCTAACTTAGCCACTATCGGTCAGCCGCTGCTATTAACCAGCTTACAACATTTACCCATGGCACGCTTAAGTAATGTGGTGCGGGTTTGGTTGACAAATCAAGTGACCATTATGCCTTCGTACAAAACGTTTCAGCGTTTGTTGCTTGAGGTGATTCCTGCTCAGCGGGATCGATCGCCTAGTGTGGCTTGGGCAGGTTTTTGTGTGCGTCGCTACCGACAGGCACTCTATTTGTTAACCGAGCATTCCGCGCCGGCAATGATGCCTACCGACTGGCTTGCTTTTCCAGCGCCACTTAAGGTTCAAGCTCATTTTTTGCAGGCGCAGGTTGCAGAGCAAGGTTTGCTTGTATCCGAGCAAACTCGGGTACAAGTGCGTTTTCGTCAGGGTGGTGAGACGCTGGTTTGGCAGGGTAAAACACGTCGCTTAAAGCAGCTATTACAAGAATGGGGTGTTCCGCCATGGCAGCGAGGCCAAATACCGTTGGTGTATATCGATGGTGTGTTAGCCGCTGTGGTAGATTTTTGTATCAGTGATCCGTATTATAGCTCGCAATCGGCGCGAGTTTTTCATATTAGTGCCTTGCCGGCGGGAGTGGTTGCATGAAAGTAATTGGTTATTTGCTGGGTTTATTACTGATAGGGATTTGCTACTACACGGTTGATCAACCACTAGCGGCCTGGCTAGCCCATCAGCAGTTCGCGCAACAGTGGTCTTGGTTATGGGTACTGACTGCCTTGGGTAGCACGAAACCGTATTTAGTTGGATTATTGCTGTTAGCACTGGCGGCGCGTTTCATCGTCCCAAACAAACGTTGGGAGCAGCGTTTTTGGTTTTTGTGGCTGTGTGTACTATTACCCGAATTAATTTGTGTTGGCTTAAAGATTGGTTTTGGACGAGCACGTCCTGAGTTGTGGTTTAGTCAGCAGTTGTACGGTTTTTATGGATTGCAATTGAATCCCTTATTTTGGTCGTTCCCGTCAGGGCATACCACGACCATTATGGGTTTTGCGCTTGGGTTGAGTTGTGTGTTTCCGCGCTACACCGTCGGTTTTTTGGTATTGGCTGGATTGGTCGTCGCGTCTCGTGTCATGCTATTGCAACACTACTTAAGTGATGTACTAATGGCTACTTGGCTTTGTTGCATAGAAATAAGTGTTCTCAGTAAACGATGGCGCAACACATGATGAAATTGATAGATATACCCGTAGTGGTTGAGAGTGGTAAAAAGTATGTAACCAATCATGGTGTGGTGGCAATCAAGGATGGTGTGAAAAGTCAACAGCCGGCAAAGGCGCGACTCGCTAAGCCGGCTTGGTTGCGCATGAAAAATCATACCACACCGCAATACCAACAAGTAAAAGCGCAGGTGAAAGCCCATCAATTAGCGACTGTGTGTGAAGAGGCGAAATGCCCGAACATTGCTGAGTGTTGGTCACACGGCACGGCAACCATCATGTTAATGGGAGCCGTGTGCACGCGAGCCTGTCGTTTTTGCGCGGTCGATACGGGTAACCCACACGGTTGGCTGGATCCTAGCGAACCAGATAACACGGCTAAAACAGTGGCTTTAATGCAGCTTGAGTATGTGGTGTTGACCTCGGTGAATCGAGATGATTTACCTGATGGAGGTGCCAGTCATTATGCAGCTGCTATCAAAGCAATTAAAACGCTCACCCCGAAAACGCGCGTAGAAGCACTAACGCCTGATTTTCAAGGTGTAGCGGCGCACGTGAACGTATTATTAGACAGCGGGGTTGATGTGTTCGCGCAAAATGTAGAGACAGTCGAGCGCCTAACCCATCCCGTGCGTGACAACCGCGCTGGCTATTGGCAAACGCTGAATGTTCTTCAACACGCCAAACATTATCGTCCAAATGTGTTGACCAAAACAAGCTTAATGCTTGGTTTAGGTGAGCGGGATGAAGAAGTCGTTACTACAATGGACGATTTGCGTGCGTGCGGGGTTGATATTTTAACCCTCGGCCAGTATTTACAACCCACACCCCATCATTTAGCGGTTGAACGCTACGTTACCCCTGAGGCATTTGATAAATTTCGTGCCATCGGATTAGCCAAGGGTTTTTTTGAGGTTGCCTCGGGCCCACTTGTGCGTTCAAGTTATCGCGCTGATCGAATTTTTAAACGCGATAATCTTGGGTTGTCGCATTAAAAAATGACAAACCAATAACTGGTGATGATCCCAGCCATCAACCCAAACAAATGCCCTTCCCAAGAAACTGCGCGACCTTGCGGAAAAATACCAAGAAAAATTCCAGCAAATGCATAAACACAGGTTCCGCCGAGTAACAACGCCATTAAATTGCCTTGTTGGTAGATATCACTGACGAGTAAACTCCAGTAGCCAGTGATTAACGCACTAGCGCCAATATGTATTCCCGATTTGCCAAATAGCCAAATGAGTGAGCCACTGATTAATAGGATGAGAAGCGTAGCTGATAAAAAATAGCTGATGCCTTGGATTAGCAAAAAATCAGTTAGTACCACTAACGGAATGGTATTGTAAAATAAATGATTAAAATCAGCATGCAAAAAGGGTGCAAAAACAATACCAGGAAGACCGATAACGCGTCTTGGTATGATGCCTAGGTATAACAGCCCCGGCGCGATAAAGCGTGTAACAAAAAAAAGTCCCCAAAGTAGTTCAACGCCATAGACTAACGTGTAAAAATTAAGTTGAGTGGTTAAAATAATCAAATTTAAGTTAGTATTGAGTTCGTCAAGCATGAGTCATACCCTCAACCACGCAAGTCAATTGACCTTCGGCAAGTTGCACCTGAATGGTGTCCCCCAAATGCATTTGATGACTAG
>DAIDLK010000011.1:6504-14017 GCA_027449525.1 Legionellaceae bacterium
ATTGCATAACCTCTTGCGAGAGTAGCCAGAGGGCTTAGCGTATTTAAAGCGGATGCGTTGACACTCAGCGCGTGTTGTTTGTGGACAAGTTGCTGTTTGATGGCTTGGTACAAGTGCCGGTGTAGGTAGTCGAGTGTTTGCCAGTGGCTATCGATCAGCCGTTTAGGGGCAGTCAGACGTTGATTGAGTTGGTGTAGCTTGAGTTGTAGCTGCTGGAGGATGCGTTGCATTGAGTTCTTAAGGCGTTTTTCTAATGTGTTAAACAACCCAATCAGTTGCTGCCAGTCAGGCGTTACAGCTTCGGCAGCGGCAGTGGGTGTTGCGGCGCGAAAATCGGCTACAAAATCAGTAATGGTAAAATCAGTTTCGTGGCCAACCCCCGAGACAATGGGTAAGGTACTGGCTGCAATCGCATAAGCGAGCGCTTCGTGATTAAATGGCCATAAATCCTCTAAGCTACCGCCACCGCGAGCGAGAATGATGACGTCGCAGCTTCGGTCTTGATTGGCTTGCTGAATGGCATTAATCAGTTGATTGGCCGCGTGTGCGCCCTGGACATCACTTGGATAGAGACGCGTTTCAGCCAAAGGATAGCGGCGTGCGAGCGTGGTCATAATGTCATGCAGAGCCGCACCGTTCGGTGAGGTGATAATGCCGATGCAGTGGGGGATACGCGGAATAGGTTTTTTTCGTTCATCAGCGAATAAACCCGCTGCACTCAGCTTTTCTTTTAAAGCAAGATAGGCACGAAATAACTCCCCTACACCGGCGGCATTCACTGATTCGACAATCAGCTGATAGTCTCCACGCGCTTCGTATACGCTTAATTTTCCCTGTGCGATAATGCGTTGGCCGTGTTGGGGCAGAGTGGGCGCTTGGTGCGAGAAACGATTACGAAAAAAAACACAACGCAATTGGGCCGTGGCATCTTTTAAGGTAAAATAGCAATGCCCAGAGGAGGCTTGCGTGGCATTCGACACTTCACCCTCAATGCGAACCAGTCCAATGTCTTGCTCCAACCAATCACGTACCTGACGGTTCAGTTGACTAACACTGAGTATTGGACATTCTATGAGCGGATTAGTCATGGTTACCTAAGAGGCTTTTTCCATTCAATTTTAACGTTAATTGGCTAGTAATCCAAGTAAAACTTAGGCAGAATAAGCGCAGATCTTACGTTAAGATCGGTTTAATTTTTTTTTAACAGGGGATTAAGCAATGAAGAAGGAATGGATGATTGGGGTTGTGAGTTTAATGGCATCAGCAGCCTGGTCCGCTGACTCGTCGGCACCAGCCTTAACTACTGATGAAGACAAAGTTTCTTATAGTATCGGTACCGACCTAGGTAAACATCTGCAACGTCAGGGCATTAGCATTAATTCAGCTGTGTTCACACGCGGTATTGAAGATGGTATGAAAGGTGGTCCGTTGTTATTAACGGATGAAGAAATGAAAAATGTATTAAATGATTTTCAAAAGAAGATGATGGCCAAGCGTGCCGAAGAAATGGGCAAGCAAGCGCAGGAAAATAAAGTCAAAGGGGACGCTTTTTTAGCCAGTAATAAAACAAAACCGGGTGTAGTGACTCTACCGAGTGGGTTACAGTATAAAATTATTACGGCAGGCAAGGGTGCCAAACCAACGAAAGATGATACCGTAACGGTCGATTACACCGGTAAGCTCATCAATGGTACGGTATTTGATAGCTCAGAAAAAATGGGTAAACCAGCTACGTTTAAGGTTACCCAAGTGATTCCAGGCTGGACAGAGGCGCTGCAATTGATGCCCGTTGGCTCCACATGGGAACTCGTGATTCCGGCTAATCTTGCCTATGGTGAGCGCAGCGTAGGTGGTGCTATTGGTCCGAATGAAACACTTATTTTTAATGTTCATTTGATCAGTGTAGAGGCTAAGAAAAACTAAAATGATTCAACAGAGTAGACTCATCAAAGTCTACTCTGATTTCGTCAATCCTACCTTTCCTAAATTCTGAAAAAACACCCAAGATGAGGTTTTGATTGCTATACCTGTTGAGTAGGCGGGTTGGTTTCATTGGATAGTTATTATGGTTAAGCGTTTTTTCGTGGTTTTTTTACTTGGTTTTTCTTCAGGACTCCCGTTAGCACTATTAACCAGCACCTTGCAAGCGTGGTTTGCCACCAGTGGTTCATCCGTGTTGTTAGTTGGAACACTCAGTTTAATTGGTTTGCCGTATAATTACCGTTTTCTTTGGGCGCCGTTATTAGATTATTACCGCTTAACGCCCCTCGGCCGTCGACGCAGCTGGATGCTCATCACTCAATTACTGCTGTTGCTCGGTTTTAACGGCCTCGTGTGGTTTTCGCCCGCGACCTCACCGAATGTTATTATCGCCCTTGCTGCAGTCCTTGCGGCTTGCTCAGCAACGCAGGACGTAGCCATTAACGCGCAACGCGCCGAGTATTTATTACCTCACGAGCAATCACTGGGTGTGTCGCTAGCTGATTTGGGCTATCGGTTAGCGTTAATTGTTGCCGGTGGCGGTTCGTTGTTGATGGCACATTATTTCGATTGGATCGTTGCTTATCGAGGCATCGGTTTGCTAATGCTGGTTGGATTATTCACTACGTTGTGGAGTGATGAGCCTCTGCTTACTTCGGTTGAACGTGCACATCCAACCGAACGGCTTTTTGATTCATTTATTTTGCCATGGCGCTCTTTTTGGGCCAGACCTCGTTTGGGTTGCTTATTGCTGTTTGTCCTGTGTTTCAAATTGGGTGAAGCATTTACCGCCTCAACTAGCAGTATTGTCATGCCTTTCTTAATTCAAGGCATTGGTTTCCCCTTACACATTATTGCCTACGTCAATAAAATAATTGGGGTTATTGCCGCGATTGTAGGGAGTTTGGTGTCGGGTGCTTTGCTCATGCGCTGGTCACTTTATCGCGGTTTGTGCGTTTTTGGTGCATTGCAATTCATGAGTTGCGCCTTATTTTTTGTGTTGGCTTATGTAGGGTATAACGTGCCGTTATTTTGTATGGCTGTGATTGCTGAGAATTTTTCTGCTGGTTTATGTTCAGTAGCACTCGTGACGTTATTTACACGTATTGTCGATCAGCGATACACTGCAACGCAGCTGGCTATTCTCATCTCGTTTGCATTTTTATCCCGAACGTTTGCAGGTCCTATTGCCGGTGTGCTTCAGTCTCACCTCGGTTGGGTGGGGTTGTACGGGTTGGTTAGTGTTGCGGCACTGGCCTTCTTACCGTTATTGTATCGGTTAGCAGCGCCGGGTGCTAGTAAAACACTTGATGAACCTTGGCTTGCAACTGACATTATTTTACGTCAATTAAAAGCGTCTAAAGGAAGTCATTATGTTTAATTGTATTTCACCGCAGCAATTACAGGCCTTACTGCAAGCGGATCACAGTATCCAATTAGTTGATGTGCGTGAGCCTCATGAAAGAGCCATCTGCAACATTGGGGGGGTTCTGATTCGTTTGGCGGAGTTGCCCACGCGTCTTGCCGAGCTCGACCCAGCACAACCCACTGTGGTGTATTGTCGCTCGGGTGGTCGCAGTGCTAAAGCCTGCGAGCAACTAGTGCAAGCAGGTTTTCAGCAAGTGAGTAACTTAGAAGGTGGGATATTGCGTTGGCAAGCAGAAATCGATCCGAGTTTAACCCCTTATTAAGCTCAATGAAGCCTGCTTGGGTTGTTTACTCACCGCCACTTGGTTTGATAATAGCGTTTGGCATCATTCATTTTTGGCTGCCGATGTGGCGCGAAGACATGTTTATTGATGGGCTAGTGTATGCGGCAATTGCCAAAAATCTTAGCCTAGGCATTGGTACGCTTTGGGATCCATTTTATTCCAAAACGCATTTTGCGCATTTTTACGACCATTTGCCGCTAGCCATTTATTTTCAATCATGGTTTTTTCGCTGGTTGGGGCCTGATTCGCCGGCTGAGCGTATTTATAATCTGGCTATTGCCGGAACACAAATTGTGGTGCTAGCCTACTTTTGGCTGCAAAATGCGCCGCGGTTATTGGGTAAACCGCGCTGCATCAATGCTTGGTCGGTTAGTGTCTTAGTATTGGTATGGTTACTCATTCCGTTAAATTCCTTGTATGTGAGTAATCACTTAGAAACTAGTTTGACCTTATTTTCTTCTTTAGCCTGTGTTTTCTTTCTGGGAACCGATGCGTCACTAGGGTGGTTTATTGTAGGTAATGTGCTCGGCGTGTTGTCCATGGACGTTGCGTTTTTTTGCAACGGGCCCGCTGCTTTTTTCCCCTTGTGCATCCCGTTGCTACGTTACCATTGTTTGGCCGAGCTCAGTTTGTCACAAAGCCTCTACCATACTATCGGTTTGCTGGTGAGCTGCTGTTTAACGTTGTTAACATGGTACTATTGCGTGCCTGAAGCCTGGGTTAATACCCGTCATTATCTTTTAGAACAATTGATTCCTTCGGTTGCCGGCGACCGACAGCTACGCTACGTTGGGCTACAGCATGGGCACGTCCTATTGCTCATGTTAAGAGCTTATTGGTTAGTCGGTTGTTTTGCGCTAATTAGTCTTGTGGGCGCGGCTTATTTAAACGGACAAACAGTAGCAAGCGCGTTAAAACAAGCTTGGTCACTGCGTTACGGGCAATTTTTTTTGATGTTGGCGGTAGCGGCTTCGTTACCAATTGGCATTAGCCACCGACAGGCCTTTAGTTATCTCATGCAGGCGGCGCCGCCTTTGACGTTATGCATACTGTGTTTTTGCTTCGAGTCTATTGAGCAATTGTTGTATTATGCGTCGCATCGTCGTACACTTTATCAGTGGCTATGCGCCATTAGCCTGTTGGGTTGCGTATTATCTGGTTACTTGCTGTGGACGTTTAATCCACAGGCGCATCGTCATCACGCACTTTTACACGAGGTACGTCAGCTGACAAAGAGCATGCCAGTCAATGAAACGTTGTCAGCCAGCCCGACGGTTTTTTATCAATGGTATCCAGGTGCTTATTTGGCGCGCTATTCTAGCCTGAGCTTAACTCCGGAATTAACCGGCTGTTATTATCTTGCGATGGCGCACGAACCATTGCCTAAGGCCTATCAGCGCCTGCCGACTCTGCAGAGTTATTTTCAGTTAGCACAACGAATTGATTGTGCTAAAGGCAAAAATCAGCTATGATATTACGCTTTGAAAACCTTGCCTGACCCAACCATTGGCGCAGGCTGTCATCCATAAGGAGAAAGCTGTTGAGACATTATGAGATTGTATTGCTCGCTCACCCCGATCAAAGTGAGCAAGTTCCGGCCATGATTGAGCGTTATGAAGCGATGGTTCTTAAGCACGAAGGTAAAGTGCACCGCAAAGAAGATTGGGGTCGTAGACAGTTAGCCTACCCGATCAATGACCTGCATAAAGCGCATTATGTAATGATAAACGTTGAATGTTCTCAGCTCGCGCTTGACGAATTAAAAAATGCGTTCAAATTTAATGACGCTATTTTACGCAATCTGATTTTGCAGCGCAAGGATGCCGTCACGGGTGAATCACCGATGATGCGTAAAGAAAAAGATGCCCGAGAAGCTTAATTGAGAGGAGAAAGCAACCATGTCTACGTATTTTCGTCGTAAAAAAGTTCATAGACCCAGTGGCGAGTCATCGGCACGGATCGATTACAAAGATTTAGCAATCTTGAAGAATTACATTAGTGAGACGGGAAAAATTGTTCCATGTCGCATCACTGGAATCCCTGCGCGCATGCAGCGAGAAGTTACAAAAGCGATTAAGCTAGCACGTTTTCTTGCCCTGATGCCGTATTGCGATAGCCATAAGTAAATGATGGTGAGTGCGTCGCTGCTGCAAAAACAGGCAATAAATGCCCTGGATAACCAGCACGCTGCTTTGCTAATGGTGGTAGGGTTCATGTTAATACCCTATTTCGCCTGGCTTTCTTTAAGTGTTCTTGCGCTGGTGACGCTCCGTAATAGCATGCAACAAGGTGCTTTGTTGGTTATCCCGGCATTCACCGCACACGTGGTTACGTTGTTGTTGTCAGTGCAATTACCCGTGGCACTGTTTGATGGCGTCATTCGAGTGCTACCTTGTTACCTGTTGGCATGCACGCTGCGTTGCACGTCGAGTTGGCGCCAGACGGTTTTACTGTTTATTGTTTTTGCCTTTCTTCTAGTTTGCGGTTTGCACGTATTGGCTCCGGCGTTTATTGTCAACCAGTTCGAGGCGTTTAAGGCTATATTGCTGCAAATTAACTCGACAGCAGAAATTGTAAACCGTTTGGAAGCGAATGAGTTGTCCTTGGCGGTATTATCTAATTACCTGGTTGGGGTTCAACTGTTGTGTTTATTCGCATCCACGTTTTTTTCGTTGGTGTTTGCACGGCGACTGCAGTCTAGTTTGTTTTACCCAGGCGGCTTTGAACACGAAATGCTAAATTTTCGTGCCGATAGATTCAGTCTGGTGTTGTTTGCGCTGAATAGTTTGGGAGCTTATTTTCACCAACCGGTAGCGCTTAATTGTTTGCCCGTTGTGTTGTGTTACTTTTTTTTGGCAGGGGTGAGTTGCGGTGCTCAGTTGCTAGCGCAGTCAAGCTCTCTACGTCGCGTGGTATTGTTAGGTTTGCCTTGCATTCTTTTGCCGCGTGTAGTGTTGCCGTTTTATGTTGTATTAGGCGGTTTAGATAGTGTCGTTAATTTTCGGTCGTATCTGCAGGTGGCTGCGGGTAAGACCACGTAAGGAGTGTCAATCATGCAAGTTATTTTATTAGAAAAAGTGCGAAATTTGGGCGCATTAGGTCAAACTGTGCAGGTTAAAGCTGGCTATGCGCGCAATTTTTTAATTCCTCAAAAAAAGGCCGTGTTCGCTACGGAAAAAAACATTGCCTTGTTTGAGTCGCGCCGCACTGAATTTGAGCAAAATGCACTGAAGGAGCTTCAGTCTGCTCAACAGCGCGCAGAGATTTTGAATGCAATCACATTAAACATTGAGGCGCAAGCGAGCGATGAAGGCAAATTATACGGCTCGGTGGGTGTTGCTGATATTAAAGAAGCATTCGCTGCGCGTGAATTGGCTGTTAGCAAACGAGAAATCACATTGCCCGAAGGTCCTATTCATGCTGTTGGTCACTACACAATACATATTTTATTACACAGTGATGTAACGGCTGAAGTTAGCTTAAATGTAACTGGACGTAAATAAATAAGATTACTCCGTTTTTTTCCATTTGATATTGCAGCCCATGCTGGGAATTTGTTTCTCATCAATGGGCTGCTGGTTGATTAAACGACCTAGCACGTTACGAATACAATGACCGTCCGTAGGCATTGTGTTACCTGGTCTGGAATCGTCCAGCTGGCCGCGGTAAACTAATATCAGGTTCTTATCAAAAACAAAAAAATCGGGTGTGCAAGTGGCTTGGTAAGCCCTTGCTACCTCTTGTGTTTCGTCAAATAAATACGGGAAAGGATAGCCTAAATGTTCAGCGGTTCGTTGCATTTTTTCTGGTGAGTCGTCTGG
>DAIDLK010000011.1:14027-14298 GCA_027449525.1 Legionellaceae bacterium
ATGTAATCGTGCGCTAAACGAACGAGTTCTGTATTGACGTGTTTAACATAAGGGCAGTGGTTGCAAATAAACATAATTACGGTGGCTACGAAGGTTTCTTCACTGGCCAAACTTACGGGCACATCGTGTTGGCACACGTCAGGTAAAACAAATTCCGGAGCAGAAGTACCTAATGGCAACATAGCTGAATACGTTTTGCTCATCATTTTGTCCTAATTGGTTTGAGTCATTGTTCGTAATAGTATAGCGTGAATTACCATTTCAAGTAGAT
>DAIDLK010000012.1:0-2037 GCA_027449525.1 Legionellaceae bacterium
TACATTTCTCCTGTGGCTCATTATTATGACGGAGAAACTCTACTTTTAAATGGTCTTATTTTAAGGGATGCTTACACTCAGCAAAAAGTTGAAGGGGGTTTTAGGTTTTTAAAAAGCCCCGACTTTCTCGTGGCATCCTTGTTTCTTAAAAAACCAGAGCGTATAGAGGCATTACTTATGGTCATGACCTGTTGCTTGATGGTTTACGCGGCACTTGAGCATCGAATACGCTCTAGTCTTCTAGAAACTAACTCATATTTCCCTGATATGAAAAATAAGCTATACCAAAAACCAACAGCACGGTGGGTATTTCAAAACTTCCAGGGGATTCATGAGTTGATTATTGAGGGCGCGACAACTCAGGTGCTAATTACTAATCTAGTCGATAAACACCTCACCATAATCAATTGCTTAGGCAGCATCTACAGAAAAATTTATTCTGCAATATAGGTGCGGAATGTCGGGTATAAGCATAGAGTTCAATACGAATTGACAAGATAGATCCCTGTTGTTTAATTTTTAAACATTAAAACAACCGAGTAGAACACTGTCAAAAGACTGTCGACGTTCGTCGCCGTTATTTTAGCGAGGCCATGTCAATAACGAAGCGGTATTTTACATCACTTTTTACTACTCGTTCATACGCCTCATTAATGGCTTGAATGGGGATGAGCTCAATATCGGCCGTGATTGAATGCTTTCCGCAATAATCCAGCATTTCCTGCGTTTCGTGAATTCCTCCAATTAACGAGCCACTCAAATTCTTACGCCCTGAAATTAACGAAAAGGAAGCGATTTGATGCGGTTGCGGGGAAACACCCAGCATGCACAAGGTTTTTTCGTGTTTCAATAACGCCATGTATTGATTGATGTCATGCGGGGCTGAAACGGTATCGAGGATAAAATCAAAACTGTTGAGCTGGTGTTGCATGGCATCCTGTTGGCTAGACAACACCACTTGATGGGCACCTAATTGTAAAGCATCCACTTTTTTTTGTGGCGAGGTGGTAAATACTACTACTTCAGCCCCCAGCGAGCGGGCTAATTTAACCGCGATGTGCCCGAGACCACCTAAACCGATAATACCCACTTTATCCTTCGCACCCACCTGCCAATGTTTTAACGGCGAATAGGTCGTAATACCGGCGCATAACAACGGAGCGACGCATGCCAAGGGCAAATTTTTTGGTATTTTTAGCACATACTGGTCATTGACCACGATATGATCCGAGTACCCGCCGCGCGTAAGTGTTGCGTCCCGATCGAGACTATTATAAGTAAACACCGCACCCTGCTCACAAAATTGTTGTTGGTCGTGTTGACAACAAGCGCACTTGCCACAGGCATTGACCATACAACCAACACCAACCGGATCACCCACCTGATGGGAGGTCACTTGCTGCCCAACTGCTGTCACCGTACCAACAATTTCATGCCCGGGCACTAAGGGGTAGTGCGCACCACCCCATTCATCGCGCACGGTATGAATGTCCGAATGACAAACCCCGCAATAGAGAATTTTAATCTGCACATCGTGCTCGCCTAACGCCCGTCGTTCAAATGCATAGGGTTTTAACGGAGAGTGTGCATCAAATCCCGCATAACTTTTGCAGTGCGTCATTATTTCAATCCTTGAATTGAATGTTCTTTAGTAAATCAATAAAATGCCATCAGCGCAAGGGCTGTCGATTGAAATGCTGCAAGTAACACCGCTGCAATCGTGGTATAAGCACTGACTAATTCCTCTGGTGTGATTGAATACGGTGGCAACAAATACACCGTGTTACCAATAGGACGTAAGATCAGCTGTGCCTGCAACAAGGCGTTCTTTAGATAAGTATTCAGTTCAGCTAAGTTATCCGATTGCACATCAAACGCGGCGATGGTACCGCAAACCCGTACCCGCTGAACCATGGCGCACTGCTCTTGCAACGTGCTCAGCCCTTGCCAATGTGCTTGTTGGATGGCTTGAATAGCGGACTGCGTACTGGGTTGAGTGAGCAAATCGAACGAGGCAATGGCCGCGGCACACGCAAT
>DAIDLK010000012.1:2047-9222 GCA_027449525.1 Legionellaceae bacterium
GGTTGGCGGTGTAGGAATGCCCATGCAAAAACGCTTGTTGCATGGAGTCACTTAAAAAAGCCGAATAAATGGCGTTGGTTGTCACAGTTAACGCCAAGGGTAAAAAGCCACCGGTAATCCCTTTCGATAAACACAATAAATCCGGCGTGTGGTCTAGTTGCTCCAAAGCAAACGTGGTGCCAGTGCGGCCAAAACCGGTCATGACCTCGTCATAAATCACTAAAATACCAGCGGCACGCACTCTCTCTACAAGAGCATTGATAAATTGTGCGCGACACATCCGCATGCCACTCGCGCCTTGCACGAGTGGCTCGAGGATAAGAGCGGCAATTTGGCCAGCATGTGCGCTTAAGTGCTGGTCTAAGCACGCTAAGGCGGCTTGTTCTTTGGACTCTATCGCTGCGTCGTGTAAAAACGTATCGGGATAAGGTAGCGTTAGCGCTTGAAACAATAATGGTTTGAACGGGTCAAAATAGCCCGATTGTGCGCCGACTGACATGGCACCAAAGGTATCGCCATGGTAGCCTCCCGCTAAGGTTAAAAAAAACGGGCGCACGCGCTGCTCTTGGTTAAACCAATATTGCAAGGCCATTTTCAAGGCCACTTCCACACACGTTGAGCCGTTATCCGAAAAGAAAAAGCGCGCCAAGCTCGCCGGTAATTGAGTCGCTAAACGTTCACACAATTCAACCGCTGGCCGGTGCGTGCAGCCCGCAAATAACACGTGTTCTAACTGACCTGACTGCTGATAAATGGCCTCCACAATGGCTGGGTGGGCGTGACCGTGTAAATTAACCCACCAACTGGAAATCAAATCCAAATAAGCCACGCCTTGTTCATCGAATAAATACGAGCCGCGTCCTGATTGCATAGCCAACGGGAGTGGCGCCGTTTTTTCTTGGGTAAACGGATGCCATAGCAATGCCTTGTCCCGTGCTATCAGCGACATACCGCCCCCTCCTGAAACAACGCAGCCAACCGCGGTTCGAATGGTTGTTGCAAGAGCGCTTCACGCGAAGTTGACGGTAATAGCGGCAAGCTGGATAATACCTGGGTCTGACCGAAATGCTCAATCGCAGCACAAGAAGCCGGCTGCGGCTCGCCAGATACAATCATGCCTAACACCGTTATTCCTCGCGCCCGTAGTGCTTGCAAACTTAACAAACTGTGATTGATCGTGCCCAAACGCGATGAGGCAACTAAAATGACCGGCACGTTCAGTTGCACGATTAAATCGATCATTAGTGCGTTCTCATTCAGTGGCACGAGCACCCCGCCAGCGCCCTCGATAATAAGCTTTGCACTAGAAGGGCAGTGAATGGAGGTGAGATCGATCGTTTCACCCTCGAGTGCGGCCGCCCAATGCGGCGAAACGGGCGCAAGGTAGCGGTAGCGTTCCGGATGAATCAACACACCGGCTTCGCGCGCTACCACTTCGCTATCACACCCCTCGAGCACCCCGGTTTGAATCGGCTTGAAATAATCAAAGCCGGTGTGAACACACAGCCAGCTACACACCAACGTTTTACCCACTCCAGTATCAGTTCCAGTTACAAACAATCGCATGCATCACTCCGCGTCAAGAAAGCAAAAAATAGTTGGTAGGTTAGTTGAATGGGTCTCTCATGACGTTTGATGACCCGCTTTAAGTCAGCAGGCGACAACGTTTGTCGACCAAGTGACGCACCCAGCTGATGTAAATAACGCATCACAGCCTGAGCATTGGCAAACTCTAAACCAATCGTCTGAGTGGCAAATGAATACGCCTGAGGTTGAAGGGCTAGTAACACCTGCTCATAGTCAGCTTGAGACCAATACGCGTGTACCGGAGATGGCAAATTGCAGTCGGCAAACGCTTGCTCCCACGCCTTAAACGTTCCGTCTAGTAAGCATGAAAATGCCAAACGCTTACTGTTAAGATAACTAGTCCGCAAGGTTTCCGCTAACTGACCAGACCACTGTAACGCTAAATTCGAAATGGCCAAATCCACACCGGAAACGCGCAGTTGATCAAAATCACCGCACTGATAACGAACGGATACCGAATCATTAAAACGCAGTTTCGCACGCGCTAGCAGCTGAGGCGACAAATCATTTAAAATAAACTGGCTAGTTGGGAAATACGCTGATAATAAGTGCGTCACGTAACCACTGCCAGCACCTAGATCAATCACCTGGAGCGGATAAAATTCAGGCCAACGCGCGCGCACTTGTTGTACTAAAAATTCCGCCGCTTGTTGCTGCACGCTGGCAACCTCATCGTATGAAGCGCTGGCTGCATCAAAACGGTGCGCAATGGCTTGCTTATTAAGTGGCATGAATAAAGCTCATCAACCGCTGATACACAACTTCCGACTCCCAAAAACCTAAACCGTGTTGACCAAACGGTAGCCACTCCAGCGTCACTTGCTCACAAGTGCCAAAATTATCCCAAACAAGCTCAGGCGGCACAACCCTGTCATCCTTTGCGGCTAAAATCAGCTGAGGAATGTTTGGTAATTGCACCACAGCTTGGGCTAAAGCCTCTAAATCAGCTAACAACCGCGGCAAATGGAGGTTTGACCAAGCGATCTCAGGTGCTGGTAAGCCACTGCGTTGATAAAATAACGGCAACGCCTGTTGCGGCGAGCAAACCAACTGGCGAGTCAATTGCGCCAACTCTCGCTTGCGTCGCCGCGCCAACACTGCGTCAAAGCCTAAAAAATGCCGAAACGCATTCAGACCAATCAAATAATCAAACCGCAAACCACTTTGCAGTAATTTCAGAAAACCGAGCGAGTGCCCTACACCGACCACGCGCTGCCCCTGCAAGTCGCTTTGGTTCAACTCAACCGGCGACTGCCAATAACCCAACTCGAGACAAACCACTTGATGCGGATGACAATGCACTCGTAATGGCTGCCAATACCGTGCATCCAGCGCAAAACCATGGCAAAAAACAAAACATAATTCCTTCATGGTGTTAACACGCGCACTAATTCATCAATGGCGGCATCACTGTGGGTTACATTTAAGGCGATACGTAACCGCGCGGCGTTAGCAGGAACCGTGGGTGGACGCACCAACGCCACGCATATGCCGGCTAACTTGAGCTTATGATGCAAGGCGTACAATGCGTCTTGTGAGCGATGAATCAAGGGAATAATCGGTGAAACCGACGTACCCGTGTTAAAACCCAAGCCCTGCAAGCGCGATCGCAACGCATCTGCACGCGCAAACAGCGCACGACGTTGCTCCGCATAGAGTGGCAGCATTTGCCACGCCTGCAAAACGGCCCCCATCACCAAGGGGGAATGAGCCGTGGAGTAGATAAAACCTGGGGCCGTATTGATCAGATAATCGCTAATACATCGATCACAAGCCACGTAAGCACCCGACGATCCGAGGGCTTTACTAAAGGTACCCATGACAACAGTGGGTACAGAACAGTGCCGTGTGGTGGATAAACCATACCCATTATGACCCACCAAACCTACCGCGTGCGCCTCATCAAGGTAGAGTGACGCCGCATGCTGTTCGGCTAAACCAGCCACGGTCGCTAAATCCAAACAATCGCCGTCCATGCCAAAGACGGTTTCACTGACAATCCATTTGGGACGATTCACGCCAGCGTAGCGCGCTAAACACGTTTGCAAATGCACGTAATCCAAATGGCGATAACGAACCAGCTCCACGTCCATCAGACGTAACGCTTGATAAAGGCTGTTGTGATTGAATTTATCAAAAAATACTATCGGTTTATCGCCAAGCATTGCTGGATTCAAAAGACTTGAAAGCACACTGATATTCGCTTGAAATCCGGAGCTGAACAACAGCGCCTTGTCCGTACCTTTATCGCTAGCAATCCGCGCCTCTAATGCGGTAAACAAGGCACAATGACCGGATAATAAACGCGAACCCGTGGCACCAACACCGTAGACGGCACCCGCCTGATGCGCAGCAACCAACAAATCGGGATGGCGGCTTAAACCCAAGTAATCATTACTAGAAAAATCAAGCGCCGGGGAATAGCTATCCCCACCCTCTGGTAATTGGCGATATTTTCCTGTAGCCTGCAAATTTGCACAATACTGCTGATATGACTGCAACATCATTCTTCCAGACAACGACACTTGGGTGCCTGCATGACAAATAAAACATGGACATTTGACGAAGCCAATGCGTTATTTCATTTACCGTTTAACGAATTAATGTATCAAGCGCAAACGGTTCATCGAGCACATTTTAATCCAAACAGCGTGCAAATTAGCACATTACTGAGTATTAAAACAGGCCGCTGCCCTGAAGATTGTGCGTATTGCCCTCAATCAGCACACTATAACACCGGGTTAACCAAAGAGCCTCTGTTAGAAATTGACGCGGTGGTTGCTGCAGCCAAGCGTGCTAAAGCCGCGGGTAGTACGCGTTTTTGTATGGGTGCCGCGTGGCGCGGACCCAGCGAGAAAGATTTAAACACGGTTTGCCAGATGGTCTCAGAAGTCAAGCAGCTGGGATTAGAAACCTGCGTGACCCTGGGCTTACTGAAAGATCAGCAAGCGGAGCAACTGAAAGCTGCTGGTTTGGATTTTTACAACCACAACATTGATACTTCAGCCGAATTTTACGAGCAAGTCATTACCACGCGCACCTTTCAAGACCGACTGGCCACCTTAGAAAAAGTTCGCCAATCAGGCATCAAAGTCTGTTGTGGCGGCATTCTTGGGTTAGGCGAAACCAATGCGGATCGTATTGGCATGCTCGTGGTCTTGGCCAATCTAGAACAGCCGCCTGAATCAGTACCGATTAATCAACTGATTAAAATACCTGGCACCCCACTTGCCGAGCAAACCGGCGTGGATTGTTTTGATTTTGTTAAAACCATCGCACTCGGGCGTATTTTAATGCCGAGCGCCATGCTGCGTTTATCCGCCGGCCGCGAGGCAATGTCGGATGAACTGCAGGCCTTGTGCTTTATGGCTGGGGCCAACTCCATTTTTTACGGAGAAAAATTACTCACTGCTGCCAACCCAGAGCCACAACAAGACAACCACCTGTTCCAGCGCCTGGGTTTAGAAAAAATGGCCTTAGTTAATTAACGTTGCTTCCAGCGTAATTTCAGCATTCAACAGCTTTGACACCGGGCAACCCAACTTGGCATTTTGGAGTGTGCTACCGCGCTGCGTTTCATGGTGCTCCTTCTCGTTGAAAACTTAAAGATAAGCCACTCTTAGGCAAAAGCCAACCGCCTGTTTTTAAATCAATGGTAATACAGCCCTGCCGTGCCGTGGAAAACACTGGAATGCGCTGCTGCTGATAAACACGCATGGCCTCTTGATGCGGAAAGTGGTATCGATTTGCCGTCGCATACGATACCACAGCGTATTTTGGGGCAACGATGCTAACAAAAGGAACTGAAGAAGACGTTTTGCTGCCGTGATGCGGAACAAGTAACAACGTTGATTGCAAGGTCTTGCCGTAGTGCGCGACTAAATAGTCTTCTGCAGGACGTTCAATGTCGCCCGTGAGCAAGACGTTACCCGCGCTGTGTTGAATTTGTAACACACAGGAGCGATTATTCTTGCTCTGTAAGTTGTCAGGTAAAGCAAAAAAATGAAACAACACGCCCTCCCATTGCCAATCAGGGTAGGCATGGCAAGGCCAAGCTTGCTGGTAAACTTGGGGCTTATCGACGATAAGGCGCTGAATGGGATAGGCTTTGGCTAATGAAGCCAAGCCACCACGGTGATCTAAATCAGGATGACTGATCACAACAGCGTCCAATTGTTTGATTCCTCGGCGTTGCAAATAAGGAATTAAGACGAGTTGCCCCATGTCGCTGCCGTGAAACAAAAGCATGCCCGTGTCATACACTAACACATGGTGTGCGCTTTGCACCACCACCGCTAAACCTTGCCCCACATCCAATACAGCAATTTTTACATCGCCAGGACGTATCGACGTTGGCCTCGGAAATAAAGCCGCTAGGAGTAGTACCGAACTGGCTGGTAGCAAGCGCGGCAAGGGTAACCAAAACCCAATAGCGAATGCCAAGCCCAATCCCAATAGGGCCGATAACTCAGTCAATGACCAGGTTAGATTCATGCCAGCCAAACGATCAATCCACTGTAAGTACTTCACTAAAACAACCAGGGCGTAATGTAAACCGGTAAATACCCATTGCATATCGCACACGATACTGCCCAAAGTAGCCAGTAACCCAAACGGAATGATCACTAGACTAACCCAGGGAATAGCAAGTAAATTAGCGAAAAAACCATTCAAGGCAGCGTAAGAAAATAAATAAAGCGTCACCGGCATTAAGCCCACCAAGCACGCACCTTGTAATAACAAAACTTGCCAAACTCCCCGTACGGCAAACCGGCGCGGCACGGCAATTAACAGCCCAGCGGCCAGAAAGGATAAATAGAAACCAGCTAGTAAGCAGGCATGCGGTTCAACACTGAGCACCACCCAGGCGGCCGTGCGCCAAGCTTGCCACGCTGTAAAACGCTTGGTAGTCAGATGACGCAACAGCAACACCACGCAGCCCAAACAGGCTCGCTGCGCCGGAATACCAAACCCGGCGATTAGCGCATAACCGCAAGCGGCCAGAATACTAATGACGCTAGCAACTCGTGCCGCTGGTAAATAAGTAACTAGACTACGGGAGCAACTCCATAGCCACCTGGTCATTTTGTACATTAATCCAGCCACAAGACCAATGTGCGCACCAGAAATCACCATTAAATGCGTGGTACCGGTGCGGCGCAATAAGGCCCACTGACTAGCATCCAGCGAGTCGGTCAAGCCCAAAATCAGTGCTTGTAGCAAGCGGTGGGTGGTGGGATCGCCATCACCTGCTTCGATGCGTGCAGCCAAATAATAGCGCCATTGCGTGAGGCTAAAGTGAACGCTTGGTCGTTCAAGGAGCTGCCAGCTGCCGCGCACCGCACGACCCACCCAATACCGATGGCGTGCTTGTGAAGCTAGGCGGCGATCCAATCCACCAGGATTGGCTAAAAAAGTGGTTTTTTTTAACAGTGCTTGCAATCGCCAGCGCTCCCCCACTTGTAACCGCGGGCAATGATGAAAGCAAGCTAAGCTAATCACTGTGTGGGTAGGCTGTTGGTTCATCGCTTCAGCCAAAAAATCAACTTGTAAACCTTGATAATAGACCTTAGGCGACGACACGACTT
>DAIDLK010000012.1:9232-9501 GCA_027449525.1 Legionellaceae bacterium
AACTAGCCTCGATTCGGCAGCAAATGAAGCAGCAGCTGACGCGAGCACGTGCTGTTGATGCAGCCAAGCATGACCATAGCCCAACAACAGGCTCAAAAGCACCCAGCTGCGCGGGCGACAAATAAGCCCGATACCAACACCCCAGCAGACCGGCCAAGAAGCCGCATAACAAACAACCATGCCAGCAAAATAAGCGAGAATTTCCATATTCTTTTCGATTGGATTGACGCACGAAAAATGCCATATTTTAAACAGCATTGCAAGCCATC
>DAIDLK010000012.1:9511-12821 GCA_027449525.1 Legionellaceae bacterium
GATAACGTACACTGAAACGAGTTGGTTTTTGAACTCGTTTTTCGGAGTCATTATGTCTCGTGAGTGCTCTTCAGCTCTTATGCTGCAACAATTTAATGTCCCGCAAACTTCCTTGCCTGAGCAAATTTACTACCGTTCAAAATTATTTACCCAACCTTCTACATCAAATCCATTGTTAGCGGCCGCTAACCCATTGTTCTCACTCTTAGAGCGCTTTAGTAGCACGCAAAGTTTACCCCCGATTGATAGCCTACGCACCACATTGGAACACGAATGGCATGCGTTTCGCAGTAACGTTAGTAGTTTAAAATACCTCAATGAATGCGTGGTGGTCGCAGAGTACCTCATGAGTAGTACATTGGATGAATTATTAGGTAAGACCTATTTACGAGTGGAGGGTAAGCCAGTTGAGTTTATTGCGTTCACACCCTCTAGCCCGCTGGAATCCAACACCCAATCGCATTTTTTTCCCCTCATTGACTACATGAAAGAGCGCGTTAATCATTACCTCGACTTGCTTGAATTAGCCTACTATTGTTTAATTTCAGGCTTCGAAGGCGAATTTCACCTAAAAGCGGATGGCCGCCAGGCTCTCGATAACCTCATTCAGGAATTGTATGACCTGATTTTAATCCACCGTTCGCATCAATCGATCAAGCTCTTTAAAGAGCCACCGCTTGCGCCCCCTGCCAGCGTGCAAAAGGCTTATCGTTGGCTGTGGAAGCCATGTTTGATTGGCTTAATCTGTTCGGGAACGCTTTATTTTTTAACGCAAAGCCTATTGGATTATCAAGCCAAGCAATTACTGCCCCCCTCCCTTGCTCTGTATGGGATGGCTAGTTAATGGATCGCGCCGTCAGCTTATTTCTTGATGCGCTTAAAAAAGTGTTACTACAGCGAAAATCCTCGCAACAGCCTTATTCTTTTTTACTCTGTGTTGGTCAAGCGCAGCAAGGCAAAACAACCTTACTTCAACAAAGCAGCCTCACCCAAGTAGAGTTGACCGGTGAAAGTCCAGCAGAACTTTACACCAATGCTCATGGCGTCATTATTGATTTAAATGACAATTGGATTAACCGTCATCCTATTCCGTTACAGCAACTAATCAAAGAAATTAATCGCTGCCACCATGCTTTTAAGATTAACGGCTTATTACTCACGCTTGATATGAATTTACTCTATGACAAACAGCTAGAAGAATTAGCCAATACCATTCAAATTCATAATAATTACCTCAAACGATGCGCGCAAGTCATCGACTACCGCGTGAATATTAGTATTGTATTAACCAAAATGGATGGTATTGCTGGATTTAGTGATTTTTTTGAACAAGAATACACGCACGAGATCAATAAACCGCTTGGCTTTTCCCTTAGTTGGGGACGACGTAACAACCAGTTAATCAATAATTACCGCTCATGCTTTGATCAATTTATCCAATCTTTAGAGCAATCCGTTTTAAAAAAAATCCATCCCGTGCGTTCAAATATTAAACGAAAATTGATTCGCGAATTTCCGCTGCAACTTATGCAACTGCGTGCGCCATTGCAAGCATTGTTGAACGCACTACCCACGCAACCGAACCGAGTACAAGCCATTTATTTTACCAGCGCCCAGCAGGGCGGAATTAGTATTGATCACCTTAATCATAAAATTCAGCAAGAATACGCTCTGCAAGTGCGTGATCAATTCCCGCAAGCAACAAATCATCGTGCTTACTTTGTTGACGGCGCTTTAACTACTACCCAGGCGTTTAGCCAACAACACTCTCCTCAAGCCACCACACCCTTAACCTGGCACCTCATTCTAGTCAGCGCCTCTTTTGCGTTCTTATTATTTGGCATCAGTGCCCATTACCTCAGTACCAAACATACTCTCGACCGTGTTGGTCGTGAGCTATTGGCTTACCAAACGAATCTGAACCAGGGTAACTTACTAAATGAATCCTTATTCCATTTAAACCAAGCGTCCTATCTGCTCAACGAATATTCACCAGTATTGAGTCTACCTCCCGCACTCAACGCCCTAAAAGATAACCTCAATGCCTCATCAGCCGCCCTTTTGAAACAACATTTTCTGCCAAAATTACTTGATGCCATCGAGCAACCTCTGCTAACCAGAGCCGGAACACCCGCTAGCCTTTACCAAACGTTAAAAGTCTATTTGTTGTTGGGTGATCCTGCCTTGGGTAGTCGAGACGCTATTATCGCGTGGTTCAAGCAGTATTGGCAGCAACAAAAGCTCGATGCACTCACCAGCGACAATCAGCTGCGCTTACTCAATGAGGTGCTAACTGAGCCAAGGCAGGCCATTGCACTCAATCAGCAACTGATTCGTAGCGTTCGGCATTATTTAAACGCCTTACCTGCCGATTATTTGTATTATTCACTGGCTAAGCAACAGTTGAATCATCAACGACAACGTCTCGATTTTCCCGGTTTACTTTTACCAGAGCACAGTGTGCCGTATCGACTGACTAAGCAAGGATTCAAGCAAGCACTGACGCAAATTCCAAGCATCAGCCAAACCTTACAAACCGAATACTGGGTGTTGGAGCGGCAAGATTTAACGCAACTTGAAACACGTATTGTGGACGCTTATTGTTATGATTATGCTCTTTGGTGGCAAAACTTGTTACGCAAAACCCGAATCACTTCAATCCAAACGTTTCCTCAAGCCTACGAACTGGTACAACAATTAGCGCAAAATAATACCTTCGCGCAATTCATCGCTCTTATTCAGGCAGAAACTAGCCCTGATTTCTCGACCAACAATGCCTTATTTAACCGAGCGATCGCTAGCCAATTTACCGCAGTGAATTTAATGAGTAAATCATCACTGGACGAATTATTGCGCGCGCTTCAGGAGTTACAACCCTTCTTAATGACGCTTAGTATGGTACAAGATTCAGGCCAAGCTGCATTTTCACTCACTAAAACACTTTTCTCTGGCGAAGGGTCCAATAACCCCCTCGCCGCACTATCCGCGAAAATCAAGACAACTGCCCGAAGAAGTTTGGTTATTACTGATGCAAGACACCAAACACTACCTTAATGCGCAGTGGCAACATGACGTGTTTGCCTTTTACCAGCAACGACTTGCGCATCGCTACCCGCTGGATACCCGCAGCAGTCAGGACATTGAATTAGATGATTTTAATCAATTTTTTTCACCATACGGTATTTTATCACGCTTTACCGAGACCTATTTAAAACCGTTCTTAGATACATCCAGTGCTAACTGGGCTTTAAAGCATAAGGAAGAAGTGATGCTACCGATTCCTCCCACCCTACTGAGTGAATTAATGCGC
>DAIDLK010000013.1:0-3004 GCA_027449525.1 Legionellaceae bacterium
ATCACCCCCACCAAGCCTGAACCAATCTGACTTGCTAAGCGAATGCGCTGAGCTTCACCACCCGATAATGTTTCGGCGCGACGTGACAACGATAAATAATCCAAGCCAACGTCAATTAAAAAGCCTAAACGTGCCAGAATTTCTGCGGTAATCTTTGCCGCGATTTCGCCGCGATGACCCGGCAAAACCAACTGCTGAAAAAACGCATGCACCTCGGCAATTGAGTAGGCCGTTAATTCGGGTAACGATTGATTCGCTACCAAGACGTGGCGAGCCGCTGGACCAAGGCGCGATCCATCACACGCCGGGCAAGGTCTTGAAACCAAATAGTCTGATAATCCATCGCGCAAACTGGCCGAATCCGACTCGCGATAGCGCCGTTGCATGGTTGGAATAATTCCCTCAAACACCTGCCGCTTTTCCACAAAGCCGCGCCGGGGGTGCAGGGTGTGAAAAAGGATTTTTTCTGTACCGCTGCCAAATAAGAGCATTTCTTGGATGGCGTACGGTAACTCACAAAACGGAGTTTGCAAGGAAAATCCATAATGCGCACTTAGCGATTCAAGCAACGCGTAATAATACCCCATGCGCTTGTCCCAACCGCGCACAGCACCATCAGCAAGACTTAACTGATCATCCTGTACCACGCGTTTGGGATCAAACACCTGATCTTCGCCCAAACCATCACACGCGTTGCATGCCCCGGCTGGGTTATTAAATGAAAACAAACGCGGTTCTAATTCGGTTAAGCTGTAACCACACGCCGGACAGGCAAAACGCGATGAACAGGTTACTTCCGCAAAAGCTCCTTCCATTGACGCTATCGTTACGGTGCCCTCACCCAATTTGAGCGCCGTCTCCAATGATTCAGCTAAGCGAGTGGCCACACCCTCGCGCACTTTGATACGGTCAACCACCACCTCAATAGTGTGTTTTTTATGGAGTGCCAACGCAGGCGGGTCGTCAAGCTCAATCAGTTCACCATCAATACGGGCACGCACATAACCACTCACTTGTAATTGCTGCAATAGGTGCACGTGTTCGCCCTTGCGATCACGCACAACGGTAGCCAAAATCATGACACCACTCTCGGCGGGTAACGCTAAAATCTGATCAACCATCTGACTGATGGTTTGCGCATGCAACTTTACTCCGTGCGTTGGGCAGTGCGGCTCGCCAACGCGCGCAAAGAGTAAACGTAAGTAGTCATAAATTTCGGTGGTTGTGCCCACGGTCGAACGGGGGTTGTGTGACGTGGCTTTTTGCTCAATGGCGATCGCTGGTGATAACCCTTCAATGGAGTCAAGATCAGGCTTTTCCATCATGGATAAAAATTGTCGCGCATAGGCTGAAAGTGACTCAACGTAACGGCGTTGCCCTTCTGCATACAACGTGTCAAAGGCTAACGACGATTTTCCAGAGCCTGATAAGCCGGTAATCACCGTCAGCTGATTGCGTGGAATATCCACGTCCAATGCTTTTAAATTGTGTGTGCGCGCCCCGCGAATTTTGATTGAACCCATGCTTATTTACGCCTTTAAATTGACAAACCACACAACACCTTCTAATTTTAATACAGTACCGGCTGTATTAGAATCGCCAGGATGGGTAGTGATTATGATCAATCTACACATTGAAAATCAACCCAATGATGAGACCTGTGGACCGACTTGTTTACACGCTGTCTACCAATATTATGGCTTAGCGTTCAGTTTAAAAAAAGTCATTACAGAAGTTGAGCGCTCTCGCTCTGGCGGCACACTAGCGGCTTTTCTTGGTACACATGCGCTACACCATCATTTTAACGCAACCATTTACGTCAATAATCTCGATATTTTTGATCCCAGTTGGTTTAATTATTTAGGTCATGCGCAGGCTGATTTAACTCAAAAATTAGCCAAACAAATGAAGCATAAACGAAA
This sequence comes from Legionellaceae bacterium, assembly GCA_027449525.1. Lineage (GTDB taxonomy): Bacteria > Pseudomonadota > Gammaproteobacteria > Legionellales > Legionellaceae > JAGVJT01. The sequence continues at coordinate 1,923 of DAIDLK010000013.1, forward strand.
CAAGGACATCGTACAATCAAGCGAAGCGTATATTGAGTACCTCAGATACGGTGGAAAAATTAAATTTATCACCCTCAAAGCCAGCCTTTTAAAACATTATTTTGATCAACAACTACCGATTATTACCGGATTAAGTGCAACCTACCTTTATCGTGCACAACGTGAGTGCTATAGCCACGACGGCAAATCATCTGAAGATGATGTCCGTGGCACACCGTGCGGTCATTTTGTTGTTTTATGCGGCTATGATGATCTCCATCGACGGGTGGTAGTGGCTGATCCAACGCGTAAAAATCCCATTTCGTATGATAACTACTATAAAGTCAGTATTCATCGCCTACTCAATGCCATTATGCTCGGTGTGCTTACTTACGATGCCAATTTACTCATACTCGAGCCAGCCAAGGAGTTCAATGCAAACCATTCTCGTAACCGATGACCCAACTAACTGGCAATTTTTAAGTCATTTGACCCCAATCGTTGACGCCTCTGATTATCTGGTCAACGACCATTACCTCAACAGTCAGTCGATGCGCGTTATTAATTTATGCCGCTCGTATCAGTACCAAACCATCGGCTACTATGTGTCGTTGTTGGCACAAGCACGTGATCACCGCACGTTGCCTTCTGTACTCAATATTCAAGACGTACTCAATACCGGGCTACTGAAAGAAATTTCTTATAGCTTGACCGATGAAATCCAACATAGTTTAGATGATATCAGTAGCAACGAATTGGTGATCAATGTTTATTTTGGGCAAAATGTCGAAAAAAAACACCTTGATTTGGCAAAAAAACTCTTTGGTTTATTTCCCTTACCGTTAATGCGCTTTGACTTTGAAAAAAGAAAACACTGGCGCATTAAACAACTGACCCTGCTTGAGCCGAAAGATATTCCTGTCGAGCACAGAGAATTCATGCAACACAGTGCGGAGCATTATTTTTCGAAAAAACGCTTTCACCAATGGCAGAAAAAGCAACGCTTTCATGACTTAGCCATTTTAATTGACCCCACGGAAGCCAATGCACCTTCGGACAAAAAAGCCCTGGCGTTATTTGTGAGTGCAGGGGAGTCTATTGGG
>DAIDLK010000013.1:3014-12794 GCA_027449525.1 Legionellaceae bacterium
TCATTGAAAAAAACGATAACCGCTCTGTCAATGAATACGATGCATTATTTATTCGCGCCACCACCGCCGTCAATCACTACACGTATCGCTTTGCAAGGCGAGCGGCACAAGACAATTTGATCGTCATCGATGATCCTCAATCCATTGTGAAATGCTCTAATAAAGTATACTTGGCTGAACTAATGCGCAGCCATCAGATTGCCACTCCCGATACCGTTTTTATCAGTAAATACCATGAAAAATTACCACCCATTCGTTTTCCGTGTGTGTTAAAAAAACCAGACAGTGCCTTTTCTTTGTGATTGATCACAAACCACTGTTTGCCTGCCGTTATTACATGGCCAAAGACCATTGGCAAATTTACAATTGGAATTCCGAGCTAGAGATTGAGGGCGAATTCGATACGGTACCTTTAGATCAAGTCCCCGAGGGGGTCATCAAAACGGCGCTCAAAGCCACTAAATTAATTGGCGACGGCTTGTACGGTGTTGATATAAAAAGCCTTAATGACAAACATTACGTTATTGAAGTCAATGATAATCCTAATATCGATGCTAATATTGAAGATCAAGTGCTGGGTCAAGAACTCTATCTTCGTATTATGCACGTTTTTTTACAACGCATTCGAAGGAAGCACGGCTATGTCTAAACGCGATTTTTCCCTTTTTTCGGTGTTGGGGATTGAAATTGAATACATGCTGGTTCATCGCCATACGCTGGACGTTTGTCCAAAAAGTGATAGCTTGCTAGCTGACTTAGGCCCAGGCAAACCAGTCAATCAACTCGTACTCGGTGAAATTGCTATCAGTAATGAGCTGGTGATGCATGTTATCGAGTTAAAAAATAATGGGCCGCGCCCGCCCAATAGCCCTATCGCTGAGCAGTTCCAGCAGACAATTGATCAATTGCAACCCTGGCTGCAAAAAAATAATTTACAATTACTTCCCTCTGGCGCACATCCTTGGATGGATCCGCACACCGAATGCATTCGTTGGCCGCACGGTGATCGTGACATTTACCAACAATACAATCTCATCTTTGATTGCAACGGTCATGGCTGGGGCAATCTGCAAAGCATGCATGTTAATCTACCCTTTGCTAACAATGAAGAGTTCTGTGCGTTGCACAATAGCCTGCGTTTGTTACTGCCATTACTGCCGGCAATGGCGGCGAGCACTCCTTTATTGGACGGCAAGCCAACTCAATCATTGGACACTCGATTAGGTTTTTATGAAACCAATCAGCAAAAAATTCCGGCTATAGCTGGCGCGATTGTACCCGACTACATAACAACTGAAGCCGAGTATCTCGCAAAAATATTGGTTCCTATGTACCAAGCGATTGCACCGTTTGACCCGGAAGAAATTTTACAAAAAGAATGGCTAAACTCACGTGGTGTTATTCCTAAGTTTGATTACGGAGCGCTTGAGGTGCGAATTTTAGACAGCCAAGAATGCGTCAATCATGATATTGCCATTGCCCGTGTGATTAACGCGATTACCCAACACTGGTGCGAGCACGGCTATTACCCGCACCCGCCGACTATCGATACGCACCGACTAAAACAAGTTTACGACCAAACCATCCAACACGGCTTGAACGTAGAAATTGACGATCCCGTCTTATTGAAAGCCTGGCAATTGCGCCCGCGAAAACACTCAGTCCGTGAAATATGGACCCACTTACTCGGCCATGTGAATGATAAGCTATCTACCAGTGATCAAGTGGCGTTGCAGCATATCCTTACGCACGGTAATTTAAGTGAACGTATTTTACGCGCGTGTCAACAAAACTATAGCCGCACTCGGGTACACCAAGTGTATCAACAACTGGCTGATTGCTTGCGAACCAATCAATCCTTCGTGCCTGCATGAAACCACTGACACTCATCTTAAGTTGCGAGCACGCAGTCAACCGGGTTCCGACGAGGTATACGGAATTATTTCTCAACTACCAAATGGAGCTTAACAGTCACTTTGGTATTGATTTTGGCTCATTAGAAATAGCCACCGCACTGCATCACCAATTACCCACCGCTTATTTTGGCCAAGCCTCCGTCTCGCGCTTAGTGATTGACTGCAACCGCAGCCTGCGCAATCGACGATGCTTTTCGAACATCACCCAATGCTTACCCCCTTCCGAAAAACAACAGCTCATCGATAACTATTATCATCCCTTTCGGCAAGGTGTTATCAACACCATCGAGCAATTGATCAAGCAAAAAAAGCGTGTACTGCATTTATCCATACACAGTTTTACGCCCATTTGGCAAGGACGAGAACGTACGACTGACTTGGGCCTACTTTACGACCCTAAACGCTCCACCGAACGACTCTTTGCGCACCGTTGGCAGCAGCTATTGGCACAATCGAACCCTAAACTGCGCGTGCGTCTGAACTATCCTTACCGAGGCATCAGTGATGGCTTCACGCGGGCACTCCGTCAACAGTACTCGGCAAGTGAATACCTTGGTATTGAGGTGGAAAGTAACCAAACACTAAGTAGCACCAGCCTGGGACGCGACCTTATCACCAAGGTTTTAATTCATACCTTACGTGAATTGATTTAATAGTGTAAAATAAGCGCACTGTATGAATGAGGTATCACCCATGGATTGCGTATTCTGTCGTATCGCGCAAAAGACGTTACCTACCGAATTACTATTCGAAGATGAACACGTTTGTGCGTTCAATGACGTGCATCCACAGGCACCGGTGCATGTGCTCATTATCCCTAAACAACACATTGCTACACTCAATGAAACCAATGAAACCGATAGCATACTACTAGCTAAATTACTCTTAACCGCACAGCAGTTAGCGGCGAAGTATGATTTAGCCGACAACGGTTACCGTCTTATTTTTAATACCAACCCAAACGGTGGGCAAACTGTTTACCACCTGCACCTGCATCTATTGGGTGGACGACGCATGACCTGGCCGCCAGGCTAAGGAAGGAGAACGAGTCAATGCAGCAATTATTTGCTCAGATCATTAACGAAATAGGTGAAGACTTAGACAGAGAGGGTTTGCGTGACACACCAACCCGTGCTGCAAACGCGTTCCGTTATTTAACTGGCGGGTACGAAGAAAATATAGATGATATCATTAATGGCGCTTTATTTGATTCGACCATGAATGAAATGGTGGTCGTCAAACATATCGAGCTCTACTCACTGTGTGAACACCATTTACTCCCATTTTTTGGTAAATGTCATGTGGGTTATTTGCCGCAAGGAAAAGTGATTGGTTTATCTAAAATAGCGCGTATTGTCGATTATTTTTCGAAAAGACTGCAAATTCAAGAACGTTTAACCAGTGAGATTGCTGATTGCATTGCGTCGATTACCGGGGCACGTGGTGTGGCGGTAGTGATTGAGTCGCAGCATTTGTGTATGATGATGCGCGGAGTGGAAAAACAAAACTCGGTGATGACCACCTCGGTTATGCTAGGCGAATTACGCAATAATCCAGCGAGTCGGATGGAGTTTCTGCATTTAATTCGCCCCTAGGCGAGGAAAAAAAACGTAACGACTCATTGTCTGTGTCTGTTTGAGTGCCACGTTCGCAGGAGGTTTTTTTCTCAAAACGTTGTTTAAGGGTCTGTAATTGACTAAGCTCATCGGCAAACTGTGCGTTAAACAAGGCCCAATTGGTTTTTAAGGTCTTAAACGCTGGATAATCCCGACTGATAATTCTTGCCATGCTGTTGCTGCCCATCGCGTAGTGAAACACCATACCAATCAACACGTTTGCAACAATCAGTGCCATTCCTAAGGGCGTACCAAGCAAACCAGGCGCTAACATGGTCAAAAACGCGGACACTAAAAAATAACTTCCGGCCGCAGACGATACCGCGCCAAACCCAAATACCACGCCATTTAGCACATTCTTCCATAGTGGGTCTCGCCATAACAAGTGCTTGGCCTCAGTTCGCATCGCACGAGTGGCTTGTTGAGCACAATGGAGTAATTCAGCGTAGCGCTTATTATCAATCGTCAAGCAGGCCATGGATGCCAACTCTGTGTTAATAGCGGTCAGGATTTTTAATTGCGCTGCATAGGTATCGATTAGGCGGCGTGCACGGGGCGGTGAGTTTTGAATGCCCAGCGCTTTTTGCAACAGCACCGATTCGTACACGTAAAAAAATATGCTGTCTAACAGGGCATACGCAAGCGCAGACCATAATAACACGACGGGACGAACACTAGGAATTAATGCTAATAAGGCCATGCCAAAATAAAAACTATTCGCCAAATCCTCGAGAATACCAAACACCAGCAACACAAAATAGCTGGTTTTTTTAACAACTGAGAACCAATTGGACGACATTGGCGGACGAACTGACTGTAACGGATGTACCTTCACCTGGGCTAATAGCTGTTTCAAGATTTGCAATTTTTTTTCTTCAACAACTAATTTATCTTCAGCACTCATCAATAACGCAAGATAGGCAGCAAGTAGTTGGTCAGGAGGAATATCACGCGGCATACAACCATCAAATAACAAAAACGATTAGTATAGCACACCTCGGTTAAAATGGAATATATTTGAGTTATCTAAACAACAAATGAACAAATTCAGTTGGATCATACCCCTCATCTTCTGCATTTAGCGCAGCAACCGGGTCTTGAACGGGTTCAACGGCTACTGGCATGGGCGCTGAGAAAAATCGATCGCGCGTGTTGATTGCTGCACTAACCGGTTCTGGTTGGGCGAGAAATTCAAGTACATCAGCCGCAGACCATCGCTCGCGAGGGCTGGCCGCTAAACACCGAGAGATAATCCAATCCAATCGCGTGTTACTGGAGGTTTTGCGGTACTCACCGTCAGCAATAGCCCGCCACAATTGCTCGCCATGGCGTGCTGGATAAACGTCTTCACCCAATACGAGTTCTAATAAGGTAATGCCCAATGCATAGACATCCGTGGTGCGATCATAAGAAAAAATTCTGCGTTCAAGCAGTGATTTCGCTAGATTAGGAGCAAAATACAGTATGGTACCCATCGGCTGATTGGTTCGTGCCATGCTTTGATGAATTGCAACACCAAAATCTGCAATCTTAGCTTGTCCGCGTGCATTAAACAGTATATTTTCCGATTTGATATCTCGATGCAAAATATTCAACTGATGCAGGTAATGCAGCCCCGAGACCACATCCTGCGTAATGGCCAAACACAAAAAAATATTGGCAGAGATTGCCGTGTTATTGATAAGCGATAGTAAGTTACCCGATTGCATCAACTCAAGCACCAGACAAACAACGTCATCTCGTTCACAGGTGGCGTATAATTTGACAATATTGGGGTGGTCCAACAACCGCTGAATCTCAACTTCGTCGCGACGAAATCGCTCAGCAACAATTTTCTTTATAGCAACCGACTGATTTCGCCATGTACCTGAACATACCTTACCAAATCCTCCCTCGCCAAGTACAACCATCTCATTTAACGTGAACATCCCAGGACAATCCCTCTTCAAGTAATCCGGCAACCAGTTTCCGTAGTCTGACAACGTGGCTCACTCTGCAATTCAATGGCTACCGTGGCTTCATCCAGCTCTCGATTGGAGGTAAAAAATTGAATAATATCCGAGGTAGTTAAGCGTTTGTCGGCATCACTGGCTAAGCATTTGGTAATCACCCTGTTTAATGGAGTGTTGGGTAGGATCTTATGGTGCTTACCGGCAAGAATGGCGCCCCAAAGCCTGGTATCATCCGTTTCTGGATACGGATCTTTCCCCAGTACCAATTCTAATAAGGTGATACCAAGCGCGAAGATATCCGTTGCATGACTATAAAAAAAACCGGTGTTATAGCGGTAGGCAAACGCAAGCTCAGGAGCAAAATACAACAATGTGCCTACAGACTCAATCGAGTGCGCGTATTGTGCTTCGATAGCACAGCCAAAATCAGCAAGTTTGGCTTGTCGGCGGGCATTAAACAAAACATTTGCCGGCTTAATGTCCCGGTGTAGAAAATTCAAACCATGCAAGTAATGTAATCCCGCCACAATATCTTGAGCAATGGTTAAACAAGTGGATGGATCAATCGGTTGTAAATTTGAGTGGATGAGGAGAAATAGGTTTTCTGTTTGCATCAGCTCCATCACCAAAAGATAATAATTATCTTGTGCATAGCACATGAATAATTTAACTAAATTTTCGTGATCACATTGCTGTTGTATGCGCACTTCGTTCTCAAAAAATCGATTGCGGTGAATTTTTTTTACCGCAACACGCTGCCCTTGCCATCGAGCTGCAACCACTTCTCCAAAACTACCGGAACCTAGCAACGTTTCCTCTTCTAACATGCAAATCTTCTCCAAGCGTATTAACTTTTTAAATAGTTTTTTATCGCCAGCAAGCGATCACGGGTTAAGGCGGCTTGCTCAAATTCCATGTTTTTGGCCTGCTCGTGCATCTGTTTTTCTAACCAATTCATCTGCTTCAATAATTCACTCGGTAAACAATGCACAAACTCATCGGCTGCCGATTGAGCTTTTTTCTCCTCAACCGCGCGTGCACCCTCTAAAATGTCCTGCACTGCTTTGCTGATTCCGACCGGTGTAATGCCATGCTCTTGGTTAAATGCCATTTGTTTTTCACGTCGTCGTGTGGTTTCTTGCATTGCGCGCTCCATCGAACCCGTCATGCGGTCCGCGTACAAAATAGCACGGCCGTGTAAATTGCGCGCAGCACGCCCAATGGTTTGAATTAGCGAGCGATCCGAACGTAAAAAACCTTCTTTATCCGCATCTAAAATCGCTACTAACGCCACTTCTGGCATGTCCAACCCTTCACGCAATAAATTAATTCCCACCAGCACATCAAACACGCCCAGACGTAAATCACGAATAATCTCCACCCGCTCCACGGTATCAATATCGGCGTGCAAATAGCGAACCTTAATGCCGTGTTCGGCCAAATAATCGGTTAAATCTTCTGCCATTCGCTTGGTCAAGGTAGTGACTAAGACACGATTGCTGGTGCTAACCACCAGACGTATTTCAGACATCAGGTCATCCACCTGATTGATCACCGGACGCACTTCCACCATCGGATCTAGCAAGCCAGTGGGTCGAACAACTTGCTCAACGACATTGACTGCCTCTGCCAGCTCATAAGGCCCAGGCGTTGCGGAAACATAAATAGTTTGCGGTGAGCGAGCGATAAATTCGTCAAACCGCATGGGGCGATTATCCAATGCCGACGGTAAGCGAAAGCCATATTGAACCAAGGTTTCTTTGCGAGCCCGATCACCACGGTACATGCCACCGATTTGCGGTACGGTGACATGCGACTCATCCAACACCAACAAAGAATCAGGCGGTAGATAATCAAAGAGTGTTGGTGGTGGTTCGCCGGCATGGCGTGCCGCCAAATAGCGCGAGTAGTTTTCAATGCCGGAGCAATAACCTAGCTCCAGCATCATTTCAATGTCAAAATTTACCCGTTGCTCTAGCCGTTGAGCTTCCACTAGTTTGTTTTCAGCCAACAAAACCGCTAACCGCTCAGTTAGCTCCAATTTAATCTGTTCAATCGCCTCCAGCACCCGCGCGCGCGGGGTAACGTAATGCGTTTTAGGAAACACGGTAAAACGCGCTAGACGGCGCAACGATTCACCTGTCAATGGATCGAACAAAGTAATATTTTCTACATCATCATCAAAGAGCTCGATGCGCACGGCTTCTTTTTCCGCATCGGCAGGAAAAATATCAATAACATCACCCTGCACACGAAATTGCCCACGGGCTAAACCTTGAGTGGAACGGGTATATTGCATGTCCACCAAACGGGTGACAATGTGCCGCTGCGAAACGCGTTCACCGCGTGACACATGCAGCACCATGCTCAAGTATAAATTGGGGTCTCCCAACCCGTAGATAGCTGAAACCGTCGCAACAATAATCGCATCAGGACGTTCAATCAAAGCTTTGGTGGCAGATAAACGCATTTGCTCAATGTGCTCGTTAATCGAGGCATCTTTTTCAATGAAAGTATCCGATGCTGGCACGTAGGCTTCAGGTTGATAATAATCGTAATAAGATACAAAATATTCGACCGCATTGTGCGGGAAATAAGCTTTGAATTCACCGTACAACTGAGCTGCCAGGGTTTTATTCGGCGCCATAATCAACGTGGGGCGTTTTAACGCTTGAATCACTTGCGCAATAGTAAACGTTTTACCGGAGCCGGTAACACCTAATAAGATTTGACGAGCAAGTCCTGCGCGCAATCCATCGAGTAAGCCTGCAATAGCTTTTGGCTGATCGCCAGCGGGTTCGTAATCGGCACACAATTTAAAACCATTCATTGCAGCAGTATAACAAATGCCACAGCCATTGAGCAAACTCCCTAGCCAGGCTACACTACTGCCATGTTTCATTTCAGGATAGAATCCCGCATGCTAGCCATTGCTCATCGTCTCGACCCAGTCAAGCCATCGCCGACGCTCTCAGTATCCGCGCACGCCGAAGCGTTGCGACTAACGGGTGCAGATATCATCAATTTAGGTGTGGGCGAACCTGACTTTGACACCCCTTTGCACATTCAACAAGCAGCTATCCAAGCTATCACGCAGGGCTTTACCAAGTATACTGCCGTCGATGGTATCCCTGAATTAAAGCAAGCGGTCATTGAAAAATTTAAGCGCGATAATCAATTAGAATTTACCCTTCAGCAAATCTTGGTATCCGTTGGTGGCAAACAAAGCTGTTATAACCTCTGCCAGGCGTTACTCAATCCTGGCGATGAAGTCATCATTCCTGCGCCTTTTTGGGTCTCTTATCCAGATATGGTGCTGTTGGCGGCAGCCAAACCGGTGATTATTCCAACCACTCTAGAGGCTCGCTACAAAATCACCCCAGCACTTCTGCAAGCCGCCATTACCCCAAAAAGCAAATTAATTTTTCTGAATAGTCCGTCGAATCCATCGGGAATTAGTTATACCCCCAGCGAACTAGCTGCCTTAGGCGACGTCTTACGTGCACACCCGCAACTGGTGATTGCAACCGATGACATGTATGAACACATTTTGTGGTCACAACCGTTTGTCAACCTACTCAATGCGTGCCCAGACCTCAACGATCGTACCATCGTTCTCAACGGTGTCTCGAAAGCATATGCAATGACTGGCTGGCGCATTGGTTATGCGGGTGGACCAACTGAAATCATTCAGGCGATGAAAACCATTCAATCACAATCCACGTCTAATCCTTGCTCTATCGCACAAAAAGCCGCCGTAGCCGCTTTAAACGGCGGGGATGAGAGCGTAAAAAAGATGGTCACCGCTTTTCATCAGCGCCATGATTTTGTCTACCAACGCCTCAGCTCGATGCAAGGCATCAAGGTGATCCCCGCTGACGGCACGTTTTATATCTTTCCTAGTATTCAAGCCATTATGGCGCAACGTGGCTACTCTGACGACCTCGATTTCTGTACCCGTTTACTAAAAACCGTTGGGCTGGCCTTGGTACCCGGATCCGCGTTTGGAACCCCTGGCAGTATCCGTGTTTCGTTTGCCGCATCAATGGACGTATTACACGACGCCATGGATCGTTTCGAGCGTTTCATTTATACTGATGCGTTTCATCAAAGCCCATAGCTCATGATCACACTCAACGGATTAACCAAATCCTACCGCGGTCGACCCGTTTTGCACGGCATTGATTTAACCGTTGCAGCAGGTGAGATTTTTGGCATTATCGGGAAGAGTGGCGCGGGTAAGTCAACCTTGCTGCGCTGCATGAACCTGCTGGAACGCCCTGATGCAGGGGAAGT
>DAIDLK010000014.1 GCA_027449525.1 Legionellaceae bacterium
AAGTGGTTTTCAATTGGTCTAATAGCCAGAGTGGATGACCAAATTGTGTGGCGCTGTCATCCCCACAGGGGTTAATGAGGGTGGGTGCTTCGCGGCAATAATGACGTAGTACCGCGTTAACCAAACCTTTTGCCCACCGATTTTTTTTGCTTTGCAGTAAATCAACGCTTTCTTTGACTACCGCATAGTCAGGTAATTTCAGCCAATGGAGTTGATACAAACCCAATAGTAAAACGAACCAAACATCGATTTCTTTCGGTTTTTTATTGACTAGCTGGTAAGCAAGATACTCCAATCGCATGTAATGACGACAAAAACCGAAACAAAGTTGTTTTGCAAAAGGTGTCAAAAAAGGGGTGAAATGCAATAAAGGAGAGCGTTGTTGAAAAACGGCCAGTAAAGCAGTTAGGGCTTGTTCGCGTTCATTCGGCTGTATGGTTGGCTTCATTGCAACAGACTACCCACACTAAAGGGTAAGCGCGCGCTGTTTGCCCATGCGTTCACGCTCAAAATCTTACCACCAGCAAATTGCAGCTGAGTGATACACAGATCCACACTGCCGGTAGCTACAACCAGACCGTCTTGGCTCAGGTGCACCACTGTTCCTGGAGGAAATTTTGAAGGATGCACCGTAGTATGCGCCGCGTAAATTCGTATTAGTTGTGCCCCGCTTTGACAATAAGCAATTGGCCACGGATTGAAAGCGCGTATTTTTCTCTCAAGCTGTTCTGCTGTGTCTTGCCAGTGGATAGCCGCATCTTGTTTCTGAATTTTCGGTGCGTAAGTCGCATCAAATGGTGCTTGAGCCTGTGCTGCGGTGAGACAATTTGGAAGGGTATTGAGTATCGTCATTAATGCTTCAGGTGCAAGTAAAGCTAGTGCATTGTGTAAGCTAGCTGCCGTTTCAAATGGTTTGATGCGATACGGACGCTGCAAAAGAATATTACCGGTGTCCATCCCATTGTCCATTTGCATGATAGTAATACCGCTGGTGGGGTCACCGAACAGTAATGCGTGTTGGATGGGGGAGGCTCCGCGCCAACGCGGCAGCATGGAAGCGTGTACGTTGATACACCCGTATCGAGGCGTGCGCAACACCCTGGGTGGTAAAATTAAACCGTACGCAATAACCACCAAGACATCTAAATTCAACGCTTGCAACTGAGCCAGACGATCGGTGGCTTTAAAGTCTAGTGGCTGTTCAATTGGAATAGCGTGCGCTTGCGCCCATTGTTTAACTGCAGAGGGTTGTAATTTTTGGCCACGACCCGCGGGACGATCGGGTTGCGTGAAGATGACCTTAATGGCATGCTCCGATGCGTGCAGTGCTTGCAAACAGGGGACGGCGAATTCAGGCGTGCCAGCGAAACCGATCGTGAGTTTAGTCATGCGAAGCGCGCGTGCGTTGACGTTTGTATTTGTCCAGCTTGCGGCGAATTAATGCCCGTTTGATAGGAGACAATAAATCCACGTAGAGTTTGCCATGTAAGTGATCAATTTCGTGCTGGAAACATTGGCCTAACAAACCACTCGCGGTCATTTCAAACGTTTTGCCGTGGCGGTCTTGGGCGCGAATCGTCACGCTTTCGGCACGCACTACCGTATCAAAAGATTCGGGAACCGATAAACAACCCTCAGTGTATTCGGTACTTCCCGAAGTGGCAATAATTTCTGGGTTGACCAGTACCAGTTGCGATTGTTTGTCGTGGGTTATATCAACCACGGATACATTCAAATTGACCCCTATTTGTGGGGCAGCCAAGCCAACGCCTTTAGCATGGTACATGGTGTCGAACATGTCAGCAATTAAGACCTGAAGTGCTTCGTCAAATGCCGTAACGTTAGCATTGGGTTGGCGTAACCGTGCGTCGGGTAAGTAAATAATTTTTCGAATTGTCATAGCTGATGCAAAACAGTTGATATGTGGTAGTATGCGATAGCTTGACGCTTACCGCAACAAGGAAGTTGGTTGTATGGTCGAACACAATAAACAATATTTACTCATGCTTAATCGTATGCCAGGTGTCGGACCTGTACTGGTGCAGAAATTATTGCGTCGTTGGCCTGATTTAGACGAGTTGTTTCGACTTTCTGCGAGCGAATTGGTCGCGCACGGGTTAACGGCAACCCTCGCTCAGACCTTAACCACCTGTAATCGCCGCGCGGTTGATAACGACTGGAATTGGCAATTAGGCACTGATTGTCATTTAATTACCTGGGGCGAAGCCGCTTATCCGGCTTTACTACGCGAAATTTCTGCACCGCCCGCCGTGTTGTATGTTCGAGGCCAGTTAGCCTGTTTAAACGCGCAAAAGATTGCGATTGTTGGTACGCGCCACCCTAGTGCTTCGGGTGAGCATGTGGCTCGAGCATTTAGTCACGAATTAGCACGATTGGGGTTTGCGATTGTTAGTGGTTTAGCACGCGGCATCGATGGGCAAGCGCACGCAGGGGCTCTGGAGGCCAGCGGAGAGACACTGGCCGTTATGGCAACCGGAATTGATGGTGTTTACCCTCACCAGCACCGTGCGCTTGCAGAAAAAATTTGCACCAAAGGTGCGTTAATATCGGAGTTCCCATTAAAAACCCCTCCGATAGCTGGACATTTTCCACGAAGAAATCGTATAATTAGTGGTTTATCCATTGCTACTTTGGTTGTGGAAGCCGCACTAAAAAGCGGTTCGTTGGTCACGGCTCGTTATGCTACTGAACAAAACCGTGACGTGTTCGCTGTACCAGGTTGTGTTCATAACCCTAAAACGCAAGGGTGTCATTGGTTAGTGCGACAAGGCGCTGTTTTAGTGACATCAGTTCAGGATATCTTAGATGAATTGCAGTTAAGTCGTGGAGCAGAAGAGCAGTGTCAATGGATGTCCACTAATTCAAGTGCTCATTTCGAGTCCTCGCGATTAATGCAGCACATCGGTTATGAAATACTTACGATCGACCAGCTGATGATAAGTAGTGGTTTGTGTTTAAATGAAATAATGACTGAATTGGCCGAATTAGAACTAAACGGCCTAGTGCAGGCCATACCAGGGGGCTATAGGAGGTGTCGAGTATGAAAGATAGCTTGTTCGAATTGTTATTGGATTTGTTTGAAAAAACCATTATGCAATTAAAAGAGCGTTACCCGGCTGTGGTAGAAAAAAATAGCGAGCTTGAAACCTTCAACCATAGTGATAAGAAAACTACCGTCCATGTGGCACTTGTTCGTTCAGCAAGTGAACACTCTTTTCGTATCATAACCGTCTACGAGCGTGCGCGCTTAAGTAAAGCCAGTTATCAATTTTTACAACAAATGGTGCTTTGGGATATTGTTTCTGCCGATTTGATGGAGCTTGTTTTAAATCGCTTGATGTTCTCCGAGTCGGTCGTTGTCGAGCTGCAAGAAGCAAAATGGACGGTGCGTAATACATTAGCTCCAACTCTTGACGAAAAACAGTTGGCTTTTCTTGATTTGGTCTTGTATCAAAAAGAGCATGGTCTTGCATTCAATTAAGCAATCGTAAGGTCAACGGTTTATGGTTAAGTACTTGGTAATTGTAGAATCGCCAGCAAAGGCTAAGACCATCCAAAAATACCTAGGACATGACTACGAAGTGTTGGCTTCGTATGGTCACGTACGGGATTTGCCGGCGCGCAAAGGATCCGTCGATCCGGCGCAGGCATTCGCAATGACCTATGCGGTGATTGAGCGAAACGCTCGACACGTTGAATTAATCGCAAAAGCGCTTAAAAAAGCTGACGAACTGCTACTTGCCACGGATCCTGATCGTGAGGGGGAAGCGATTTCTTGGCATGTTCATGAACTGATGCAACAACGCCATTTACTGCACGATAAACCAGTCAAGCGAATCTGCTTTAACGAAATAACTAAATCCGCTTTGCTCGAAGCCATCAATAATCCACGCGACATAGCTATGGATTTAGTGAACTCACAACAAGCGCGCCGCGCATTGGATTATTTAGTCGGTTTTAATCTATCACCCCTGTTGTGGAAAAAAGTACGGCGTGGTTTATCAGCCGGCCGTGTGCAGAGTCCTGCCTTACGTCTAATTGTTGAGCGCGAGGAAGAAATTGAAGCGTTTGTGTCGGAAGAGTATTGGCGTCTTACCGCGCAGTGTCTACAAACGGGCAGTCATTTTACTGCGCGTCTCACTCATTTTCATCATGATAAATTACAGCAATTTACGGTCAACAACGCAGCACAAGCTGAAGCAATGAAGCAAACCATCTTGCAGGAAGTGTTACAGCAGTTGCAAGTAGAGAAAGTGGACAAGAAACAACGCAAACGTCAACCAGCTGCTCCGTTTATTACGTCTTCCTTGCAACAAGAAGCGGCACGCAAATTTGGCTTTACCGCGCGAAAAACCATGATGATTGCTCAACAACTTTACGAGGGAATTGATATCGGTTCTGGCACCGTGGGTTTAATTTCTTATATGCGCACTGATTCCGTTGCCTTATCCAGTGAGGCAATCACTGAAATTAGAACCACGATTGAAGCGCGCTTCGGTGAAACCTATTGTCCGAAAGCCGTGCGTGAGTACAAAACAAAATCTAAAAACGCGCAAGAAGCACATGAAGCCATTCGTCCCACTTCTATTAAACGCAGCCCTGAAATGGTTCAATCAGCGCTAACACCTGATCAACTGAAACTTTATGGCTTAATTTGGAAGCGCACGCTAGCGTCCCAAATGACCGATGCGTTAATTGATACAGTCGGTGTGGATTTAATCGGAGGAGACGGTAATCGATTTCGGGCCAATGGTGCTACGGTCGTTTTTCCAGGTTTTTTAGCGGTATACGAAGAAGGGCAGGATGATCTAAAAGATGAAGATCAGGGTGAGATTCGTTTACCAGCATTTGCGGTTGGTGAGACAGTGCAGTTGAATGATATTTTGGCTACTCAGCATTTTACGGAACCACCACCACGCTATTCAGAGGCGTCATTAATTAAGGCGTTAGTCGAGTTTGATATTGGCCGACCCTCAACCTATGCCCCAATTATCTATACCTTACAGCAACGGGAATACGTGGTCGTTGATAAAAAAAGATTTTACCCTACCGATGTTGGTCGAATTGTTAGTCATTTTTTAACGCGCTATTTTACGCGTTACGTCGATTACCAATTCACCGCAGCACTAGAAGATACATTGGATGCAGTTGCACGTGGAGAGAAGGACTGGATACCGGTGTTACAGGAATTTTGGCAGCCTTTTATTGAGCAAATTGCACAAATTGATGAGCAAGTGCAGCGTAAAGACGTGACCACTGAAGCGTTGGATGATCAGTGCCCACAATGTCAAAAACCCCTAGCGATTCGTCTGGGTAAACGGGGGCGCTTCATCGGTTGCACGGGCTACCCAGAGTGCGATTACACCCACGACCTCAATCCACCAGCTGCAGAGTCAGCTGAGTCCGCCGCTCTTGAGGGACGAGAATGTCCGGAATGTCACCATCCATTGCAAATTAAAACAGGTAAGTACGGTCGTTTTATCGGTTGTAGCCATTACCCTGCTTGCAAATTCATCGAGCCGTTAGAAAAACCCAGTGATACCGGAGTGGCTTGTCCTGCGTGCCATGAGGCATCTATTTTGAAACGCAAGTCTCGCAAGGGGAAAATCTTTTATTCCTGCGCTAATTACCCCAAATGCAAATACGCTTTATGGAATGAGCCAATCGAACAGCCGTGTCCACAGTGTGCTTGGCCTCTCTTGACGGTGAAAGAAACAAGGCAGTCGGGTCGGCAAATTATTTGCCCGCACGAGGGGTGTGGTTATGTGGAGAAGGGGTGAAAAAAGGATTGACAGCACGTGTCTAAGTGGATGAGAATATGTCGATCGGTTTATTTATGCTTAAGGAGCAATCAACATGTCGGATAAAGTTCGTGGTACAGTGAAATGGTTCAATGAAAGCAAAGGGTTTGGCTTCATTGAATGCAATGGCAAAGATTACTTTGTTCACTTTAGCGCGATTTCAGGTAATGGTTTTAAAACCCTGCAAGAAGGCGCCGCCGTATTATTTAAAGCAGGCCAAGGGCAAAAAGGTCCGCAAGCTGAGGACGTTGAAGTCGTTAGTTAATTCAGTCGCCCTTTAGTGATGATGGCAGTATCACGACTCTGTTAAAGAGTCGTTGCAAGCTGCCTATAAAGTAAGATAACTACCTTGTTAATCACTTATACAAATGCAGCTACTCTGCGCGCAGCTCAGTGCAACTGATTGCGGTTACCGTATGCTCAGAGGTAACGTCTAACGGCGACTCTTCTTCAATTCCCAACGATTTTTTTTCAGGCACCGCGATGACCTGATGGGGTAGCAAGGCATCCGTGTTGAGGATGCTGCACCCGCTCATGGTTGAGCAAATAAGCAGTATCATAAAAGTACGTGCGTTCATGTAAGTGAGTCATCAAAAGATCATTGATTGACTATATAGCTTCTATTTCCCGGAGTAAATGTAAATCGCGTCATTGATTGCTGCTTCTGCTGTGTCCGTGCAATTTAAAAGTATTTTTTATGATCTTTGTGTATACAATAATGCCTGATTGGTTTATAATTTAGGCTATTATCTGATTAAAGTACCTGGAGAGCTTTTTATGAATCAAGCTATGCTAATCGCTAAATTACAAAGTCTAATGACTCAATTAAGGCCCCCTGTTAATGCAGGCTTGCAGTCGAGACTAGAGTTTTTATGGCAAATTCGACAGCTGCAGAATTTGTACAGTATCCTAAGTGACGAGCAAACGACGCTTACTGAGCGTCTTGAAGAGTTTTTGCGTGTGAATTGGCAGCTAACCAAGGGTACTTTTTTGTGCTACACGGCTCAGCCGGACGCATTGTTAACCGACATTCTGCTCGATGTTGCTAACTTTATCCACCCAACCAATCCAATCCGTGCGCTGATGCCAGGCTTGAGCACTACAAGTTTGCATGATAGCTACCCTGATTTAGACGATGTCACGCGCGAGCAATTACACAGTGTGCTAAAAACGCATTGTTTTAGTG
Source organism: Legionellaceae bacterium (assembly GCA_027449525.1). Lineage (GTDB taxonomy): Bacteria > Pseudomonadota > Gammaproteobacteria > Legionellales > Legionellaceae > JAGVJT01. Next base: position 7,009 of record DAIDLK010000014.1, read on the forward strand.
GTGATCGAAATTATTTATTGCCGGTGCATCTGCTCATGAATTTAGAGCTGCCTCCAGCACTGAATGATCACATTCCTAATCCCTACCATCCCGCTGGTGCCTACCTAACATTAGCCGATATATCACGATTGCAAAAGCATTCCGCATTGACTGAGGCACTGTTCGAGGCTAGGCAGCACTATGAGTTAGTTTCCGCTAATAGTAGTTCGTTGTGGAGTCAGCTCCAGCAATTGTGTGCGGATTTATCAATTAATGGCGGGCACGGTGGGCGAGGCACACAAGATAATGCAGCTAGCGGTGCGTACCCTGCTATTATTGCTTTTGGTGAATTTTATGCGCGAATACCCAACGAAATGAAAACGGCTATTCCACCAGCATTGCTATCACAAATTCAATTGCTGCTAAATCTCTCGTCGGATCCCACTGCAAATCCAAACGCCACAAGCAATTTGAATACCTGTATCGCTACTCGCCGCATTGAAATTATGAATGCCATGCAAGGTCATGACCGCCTGCTGAGTACTCTTCGAATGACTGAGGCGGATCAACTGGTGTTGCTCAATGAAGCACTTGCCCGTGTCGAGATGTCAAAACGCATGTTACAAGAAGCCCTATCAAAGCCCACTTACGTTGGTTTCGATAAGCAACCGATTACACGCTCGTTACTAACGCATGTGGGGCTTAATTGGTCTATTCAGTCCGAACAGGATGTGCAGGCATTGACCCAGTTAACGGCGACGGAGATTACGGAGTTATTGCAAGACTCAGCATTTCGTAACGGGATTTGTGCACAATGGCGTAGCCTAAATGATTTGGTGATCTTTGTGATGGAGACAGCCAACGAAAAATTACCTCCTTTTTTTCAGATGCTAACCTCGCACTTGAATAATCTGCTAAGTACACCGCAGCGTGTTGCTAATTTATTGATCAGTTTGCAAATTGATAAAATAACCACTTTAACTCCATTTTTTCGGACACAACTTCATGATATTCCTAAACTATGCGTGGTATTATTTGCCGTAACACCACAGCAACGTCGTGCTTTGTTTGAGGTGATAAAAAATTGGCAAGAACATCCTGTCAATCAATTACCCACCTTAGTTGGTATCATAGAATATCATAGAAATAAACGAATCATTCAACCACTGGTTGCATCACTACGTGACTTTCTGACTCATCAACTTCCTACGGCAAAAGCCTTTGCCTTATTCTTCAAGAGGCTATCGGCAATAAGTTCTCCCGTTGTGTTTTCCCAACTGCAAGAACACTTAGTTGGGTTGATTAACAACATCGATGATTTAGGGATGGTGTTCGATGCTCTAACTCAAAAACAGCGTGTCGAATTAATAATCTCAATGGCAGGTCGTTTGCCTATATTCGTTGAAAATATCGGTGATTTTTGGAGAATACTCCTTCTTCTTAACCCTGATAACGGTAAGCTATTGGTACCACCCTCACTGAATGTTTGCTTGCGGAAATTGCTGCAGAGTAACGATGACTTAATTAAAGCCTTGCAAGCATGTGGATTGAGGCAGCGGAGTGCGATATTATCTTGGCTATTTGAATCGGAGCAACCGGCTGACTACCTGCCCCTATTAATTCCAAATAATCAAAGTTTGGTTCATTTATTCAATGTACTTGGTTATGAGGAGTGCGCGCTCGTTAGATTTGTGAAAAGCCATCTAAAGATTTTAGTAAAGACTCCAAACGATCTAACCCATCTTTACAACTCGGTCTCTCCCGGAAAATGTGTGATGTTACTCACCGCGCTTGAAGAGCAACTGCCGCAATTAATTGATTCTGCTGAAGCCTTGAATGCTAGCTTGCGTATGCTGGACATCGCGTCATGTGAACGCCTCATGCAATCAATTCAAACAAACTTTTTTTTGCACATGGTCAATACGATTGATAAGTTGCATTTTTTGCTTAGTTCATTGGCTTGTAAGTATCGTCGAAACGCTGTACTAAGTGTGCTCCCTATTGCTCATGTTGTTAATTTAATTGGTAATCGGGTAGACGCTAAAAAAATCTTTAAATTGTTAAGTATTGAGCAATCGGATGCACTTATCAAGTGGGTACTAGAAAATGTTCGTTACTCCCATCAGGGATATTGTCAAATTAATGCTATTTTTCTTGCAGCTAATGACACTCAACGCGAAGCTTTATTTGATGCAATTAAGAATTTTTTGTCCGGAGAGAATGATATTCAGTTATTGATTCATTTTTTAAAGATTCTCAATGAACCAGAGCGAGCAGAGTTTTTAGCGGTACATCAAGCGAGGTTGGTTCTATTGCTGCGTTACCCTCGTGACTTATTAGGAATAGCACAATGCTTGAATGCCGAGCAACGGGCTGCACTAGTTTCAAACATCAATCTTCATGATCCGAATTGGTACAATTCAACAGCCTCTTTTGCTGGGCTTATAGCACTTTTGGATGAAACGCGCTGTCAAGGCTTGTTTGCTCATTTGGGTAATGAATTACTTCAAATTTTGCCTAATTCTCAGACTTTAAGGATGGTGCTTTCAAGGCTATCGAAGGAAAAATGTTGTTTATTATTGATGGTTATGTTTGATTATTTACCTGGCCTTATTGATAATGCTATGATCTTGCAACAGATATTGCTCGCCTTCGATCCCGCCTTTCGTTCTAGCGTCATGCAGTCGCTAAGTAACGATCGTCTGCGTGATCTCATCAAAAGTACAGCCGATTTCGCTGCAATAGCCGAGTATCTGGATGATTCGGATCAATGCGATTTGTTGGATGCGGCATCAAATAATTTAATTGATTTCGTTACGAGTTCAGAGACGGCTGCTCAAGTATTTCAATACCTCCATTATGATTTGCAGCGTGATGGATTCACGCTGTTGAAGACTCGTTTGGATGAAGTGATTCAAAGTGTTGATGATTTTTTAAACATACTCCGTTTTCTCAGTCCTAGCGAGAGCAACACGTTCGTGATAAGTTGGCAAGCTAAAATCTGTGACTGGACCACCCATGCTCTTCACGTGGGGTACCGTTGTCGTCATCTAAACATTCATCAGTACGCCGCTTATCTGGCAGCCATTCAGCCAAAGCTGCCGTCCCTATTGGCTACCCCCAGTGATTTATCCGATGCACTGCGTTTTCTTGATGCGGCACGGTGCCGACATCTCCTGGCTACGTTGCGTGACCACTTGCCACAAGTCATTCCGGATGCCGATGCGCTAAGATTAGTGCTTTACCGCCTTAATTCAGAGCAAGGTCAGGCTTTAACAGAAAGCTTACCGGCTGAGTTTGGTCAGCTTATCGAGGCAAAAGAAACTCCTGTCCGCGGTCCTTATTCGTTTGCTGCGTAGCGTAATTGCGGGTATGATAGAGTATTGGATTCAATCAGCCAATACAGGGAGAGTATCATGTACAAACGCGTGTTGTTTGCCACCGATTTTGACGAAGTTGGTGTGCTAGCTGCAAAAAAAGCCAAAAAAATTGCGGATGAAAACAAAGCCGACTTGATTTTAGTGCACGTGATTGAGCCAATTCCTGCTTATGCGTATCCTGGATTTGCTGGATTTGCTGAAGTTGAGGTGTCGATCCGTGAGCAAGCTGAGAAAGAGTTAAATGCGCTAGCTCACCGCTTAAAAGTGGATGAAGCACATTGCTTTTTAGAATTTGGTTCGGTAAAAAATGAGGTATTACGCGTAGCGGAAGAACAAAAAATTGATTTATTAGTGACGGGTAGCCATGGTAAGCATGGGTTAGCGCTGCTACTGGGTTCAACCGCCAATGCAATTTTGCACGGCGTGCGTTGCGATATGTTAATTGTTCACCCAAAGGTTGATAATTAACGAATTGATGATTGGGTGTAATGAAGTTACTTCGTGGTTTACATGAGTTTGCTGAGCTTGCTGCCGGTAGTGCTGTAACAATCGGAAATTTTGATGGTTTGCATTGTGGGCATCAAGCTCTGTTATCTGCATTAAAAACGAAAGCACAGCAGTTGCAACTGCCGACCCTGGTCGTTTTTTTTGAACCCCAACCAGGAGAGTATTTTCAGCCAGTAGCGCCTCCTGCGCGTTTGATGACGCGGCGTGAAAAACTACAAGGCCTGTGTCAATTCGGTATTGATTATGCTTACTGTTTTTCTTTTAATGATCAACTAGCCGTGATGTCGGCAAAAGAATTTGCGTGTCGCTTTATTTTTTCGCTTTTTAGGGCTAGCTACCTTCTAATAGGTCGTGATTTTCGATTTGGTCTGTCACGGTCCGGAACACCGGATTTGCTTGCACTTTGGGGCAGCCCCATGCGCTGTCAAGTTGAGCGATGCCCTGATTTTTTAATGAATAACGTGCGCGTAAGCTCGACGTTAATTCGACAAAGTTTGCTGCAAGGGGATCTGCAACAAGCCGCTTTGTGGTTAGGCCGGCCCTTCGCGCTCACCGGTCGCGTCGTACACGGCGACGGACGCGGGCGCGAGTGGGGCGTGCCGACCGCGAACCTTGTGTTTGTTCGGCGTGATCTACCATTAAAGGGAGTATTTTGTGTGCAAGTACAACGCGCCGATCAACGTCTATACTGGGGCGTGGCGAACGTTGGACATCGACCTACGGTGGGAGACGGGACTAAACGGTTAGAAGTGCATTTGTTCAATTTTCAGGACACATTGTACCATGAGCGTCTAACGGTTAATTTCTTGCACCGCTTGCGTGATGAAAAAAAATTTGCCTCGTTGGACGCGCTAATTGCGCAAATTAACAACGACATAAGTGCGGCCAAAGAATTTATTCTGCGCCGCAAGACCTTATTAACCAATTGATGTTGAGTACAGAGCATGACGGATTACAAGCACACCTTAAATTTACCGCATACTGATTTTGTGATGAAAGCCAATTTGGCGGAACGCGAACCAGCGCGCCTTAAAGCATGGCAGGCGGCCAATATCTACGATCAAATACGTCAGCAACGTGCTCAGTGCCCTTCGTTCATCGTGCACGATGGTCCTCCATACGCGAACGGTCATTTGCACTGCGGGCATGCATTGAATAAAATTTTAAAAGACATGATTGTAAAATCTAAAACGCTGAGTGGTTATAATGCGCCGTTGGTGCCTGGTTGGGATTGTCATGGATTACCCATCGAGCTTAACGTAGAAAAGAAAGTAGGAAAAGCAGGGGGTAAATTAGATAACCGTGCTTTTCGTGAGCATTGCCGCGCTTACGCCACAAGTCAAATTGCTATTCAACGCGAGGAGTTTGAGCGTTTAGGCGTGTTAGCGGATTGGCAGCACCCCTATACCACCATGCAGCCGGAGTATGAAGCCAATATTGTACGTGCCCTAGCACAGATAATTGAGAATGGTCATTTGCACCGGGGCTTTAAGCCGGTGCATTGGTGTATTGATTGCGGTTCTGCTCTGGCTGAAGCGGAAGTTGATTATGAAGAGAAAACGTCGGCATCAATTGATGTGCGCTTTAAAGCACAAGACAGTACGGCATTTTTAACGCAGATGCCAATAGACCTTCCGATTAAACCAGTCACCGTGCCTATATGGACAACCACACCGTGGACATTACCCGCGAATGAGGCCGTTGCGTTGCATCCAGACTTAGACTATGCGCTGGTGGATACCGCTGAAGAGTACTTTTTGCTAGCGAGTGAATTAGTACCGGCGGTTATGTTGCGCTATGGTATTACTGAATGGTCTATTCGCGGTCAAGTCATGGGGCGTGTGTTTGAGCATTTGGTGCTCTTACATCCCTTGTACACCCGCACGGTGCCGTTGGTGCTATC
>DAIDLK010000015.1 GCA_027449525.1 Legionellaceae bacterium
ACAAGTTATTGCGGCGGTCGATCAAATCGGTGATGCGCCTGCCGCCATTGATTTAGTTGGTGTGGTTAAAGTGATGCTGGATAGCTTCTATGCCGGGGAGCTGGACGCGCTGTATATTTCGTCAAATCAATTTGTGAATACCATGACGCAAAAGCCGCAGCTAGAACAAGTGCTTCCCTTGCCTATGGCAGAAGAAGACGCGCAATTGTTAGGGCATCACTGGGATTATCTTTATGAGCCGGCGCGAGTTTATCAGGCGGTAGTTGAAAACATTGCGTGTGAACAAGCAGCTAAGATGCTGGCGATGAAGAGTGCTACAGACAATGCCGGCGATTTAATCAAATCATTTCAATTGGCGTATAACAAAGCTCGACAAGCTGCAATTACGCAGGAATTGGCAGAAATTGTTGGTGGTGCAAACGCGTTATAAGAGGGTATACGATGAGTATCAATGCAGAAATTAGTGTGAAGGGTCATGTGGTGCAAGTAATTGGTCCGGTTGTTGACGTTGAGTTTGTCGATACCGGTGTGCCAAAAATTTATGATGCGCTGCGCTTAGTGGACGGTGATTTAGTCTTTGAGGTGCAACAACAACTTGGTGATGGTGTGGTCAGAACCATCGCGATGGGTACCACCGATGGCCTGTGTCGCGGTGCTGAAGTGCTTAAAACCGGTTATCCAATACAAGTTCCCGTTGGTACCAAGACTTTGGGCCGAATTATGGATGTGTTGGGTCGTCCCATTGACAACATTGGTCCGATTGGTGCTGAGGAAGAATGGTCTATTCACCGACGCCCCCCCAGTTACGAAGAGCAAGCTGGTAGCCAAGAGTTGTTGGAGACAGGCATTAAGGTCATCGATTTGCTCTGTCCGTTTGCCAAAGGCGGTAAAGTGGGTTTATTTGGTGGCGCCGGGGTTGGTAAAACAGTTAACATGATGGAGTTGATTCGCAATATTGCCATTGAGCACAGCGGGTATTCTGTGTTTGCCGGGGTGGGTGAACGAACCCGCGAAGGGAATGATTTTTATCATGAAATGAAAGACTCGAATGTTTTGGATAAAGTATCCCTCGTGTACGGTCAAATGAATGAACCACCTGGCAACCGACTACGTGTTGCGTTAACCGGTTTAACCATGGCAGAGAAATTTCGTGATGAAGGCCGTGATGTGTTGTTCTTTATTGATAACATTTATCGCTACACATTGGCTGGGGTAGAGGTTTCTGCGTTATTGGGTCGTATGCCGTCAGCGGTAGGGTATCAGCCCACGCTGGCTGAAGAAATGGGTGTATTGCAAGAGCGCATTACTTCAACCAAAACCGGTTCGATTACTTCAATTCAAGCAGTCTATGTTCCGGCAGACGATTTAACCGATCCATCGCCTGCGACCACGTTTGCGCATTTGGATGCCACCGTTGTGTTGTCCCGCCAAATTGCTGAAATTGGTATTTACCCAGCGGTTGACCCGCTCGACTCTACGTCGCGTCAGTTGGATCCGTTAGTTGTTGGTCAAGTGCATTACGACACAGCTCGTCGTGTGCAACAAACGCTGCAGCGGTATAAAGAATTAAAAGATATTATCGCTATTTTAGGTATGGATGAGTTGTCCGAAGAAGATAAACGTGTTGTGTCGCGTGCTCGAAAAATTCAGCGCTTTTTATCCCAGCCGTTTTTTGTGGCGGAAGTCTTTACCGGTTCGCCTGGTAAGTACGTGCCGCTAAAAGATACTATTCAGGCCTTCCAAGGTATTTTAGCGGGTGAATACGATGAGTTGCCTGAGCAGGCTTTTTACATGGTAGGCAATATCGACGAGGCCATTGCAAAAGCGAAGACGCTTGTATGAGACCGAATCAAGAGCCGAGAACGCTGCGCTTAACCCTGGTTACTATCGAAAAAAAAATTTTTTCTGGTGAGGTAGAAACCATAGTCGCGCCCGGCGAGTTAGGTAACATGGGTATTTTCCCGGGGCATGCCCCACTATTAACACGGTTAGTACCAGGTGAAATTCATGTGAGGCGGCCTGGCGGCGCAGAAGAGCTCTATTATGTGTCGGGAGGCTTGCTGGAAGTGCAACCGTATCTGGTCACTGTGTTAGCGGATGAAGCGGTGTGTGCGGACGATTTGGATGAAGCAGCGGCTCTCCAAGCCAAAGCTCAGGCCGAAGAAATGATCATGAGTCGTCATTCTGACATTGATTATACCGTGGCAGCTAGTGAGCTAGCGCGTGCCGCAGCACAAATTCGTGCCATTCAAAAATTACGTAAGCAGTTAAGGTAACTTAACTTAAATCCACTGGATCGCGGTCAATGCTCCAGCGGATGCCGCGTTTGCTGGGAGTTTGTGCTAGGAATTGACGCAGGTTGATGAGGTTTGCGTGCAGCGCTGCTCGGCTGTTGGCTTTGAGTAGTAATTGCATGTGGTAGTAGCTGGCCTTGCGGGCCATGGGCGCGGGTGCTGGCCCCAGGGCTTGGAGGTGATCGGTAAGCACTGCTTTTGCTTCCGTTAAAAAAGCGATGAGTGCGTCTGGGTCTTTGCCGTGTGCGCGCAGCAAGGCTAAAAAAGAAAAAGGTGGCCAGACTGCTTGCTTTCGCAATTCGAGTAAGTGCTCGCTAAAGGCATTAAAGCCCGATTGCACCAATTGATTGAGCAAAGGGTGTTCAGGTAAATGCGTTTGGATGAGCACGCGACCGGGAATGTCCGCCCGACCAGCCCGTCCAGCAACTTGAGTAATTAATTGTCCCAGGCGTTCAGTTGCTCGAAAATCTTGATTATAAAAACCGGCATCAATGTCTAGGATAACCACCAGCGCTAATTGCGGAAAATGATGTCCCTTCGCCAGCATTTGCGTGCCAATGACAATCTGCGCTTGCTCGGTTCGGATATGCTCCAACTGCTGTTCAAGCGCACGGCTTGTTTTGATGACATCGCGGTCAAAGCGCAATAGGTTCGCGGTCGGGAAGTGTTCGGCGATGGCTTGTTGCACCCGTTGCGTGCCGGCGCCTACCGGCACTAACTCCGTGCTTTGACAGTGTTTGCAATTGGACGGGATGGTTTGCTGCTGGCCACAATGGTGACACAGGAGCATGTGTTTGCGCTTGTGCAGGGTGAAGTGACTGTCACAAGCAGCGCAATCAGCCATCCACCCACAAGCATGGCACAAGAGCACGGGTGCAAAGCCGCGCCGGTTAATAAAAATAAGCACTTGCTGTTGTTGGCTAATGACGCCGGCAATGCTCTGCAGGGTCGCCGAAGCTAAACCATGTTGTAAGGGTTGATTGCGGATATCAATTAATTGGATGTGCAGTGGGTGTTGATTGAGTGCTTTTTGCGTTAGTTTCAATGGGTAGTATTTTTGTAGAGCAACGTTGTGCAAGCTTTCCAAGCTCGGTGTCGCAGAACCTAACACGATGGGAATCTGGTGGGCTTTTGCGCGCAGTAGAGCGGCATCGCGCGCAGAAAAGCGTACCCCGTCCATTTGTTTGAGTGACGCGTCATGTTCTTCGTCAACAATAATTAAGCCTAAATTGGGCAGAGGGGTAAATAACGCGGTGCGTGTACCGATGATAATCGACAGCCGGCCGTCGTTTGCGGCTTGCCAGGTTATGGCGCGTGCTCGATCAGTTAGGTGCGAATGCACCACACCTATCGGTAGCTGGAAGCGCGCCTGAACACGATCGAGTAGCTGTGGAGTTAAACCAATTTCGGGCACTAAGATAAGCACTTGGCGCTTGAGGGCCAATACCTCGGAGACCAACTGTAAATACACTTCGGTTTTACCGCTCCCCGTCACGCCGTGTAATAAAAAACACTGGTAACGGTTGAGCTCTTGGCGAATGGTATCTAGTGCGTGTTGTTGTTCGCTGTTTAGAGGGAGTGGTGGGTAAGTGGTTGTATTCGGTATGGCGAGGTCTTGGGTGTTGATAACGGTTCGACCTTGTCGATAGAATTTTGGCAGAGCGAGCGTCAACACTTCCGCTAACGTGGCATGATAATACTCACTGATGAATTGGCAAAATTGCAGTAACTCAAGGCTCATTAGCGGTGCGTCATCAATCACTTCTGCAATTGCTTTGAGTTTACTGGGCTGGTGCTCACTTGGCTGGTGGGAAATGACTAGACCTAAGCGTTTGCCGTGACGAAAAGGCACCCACACGCGAGCACCAATGTCCACGGGATGCTCACCTTGCCAATAATCAAAAAAATGGTGTTTTGTGTTGAACACACTTACTTGCAGCGTGTGACGTTTTTCCATGGGATTAATTTGATTCGTTCGGTGGTTTGTTCCAAGTATGGCTAGCCGATTGGCCTGGTGCAGAAAATACTTTGACGGTTAAGCTCTCAACGCGATGACGCGCCAGTTCATGTTGGTCCTTAATCAGTTCGTCGATAAACCAGCGGGATAATTCTTCCACCGTGATGTTGGTCAGCGGTAGCAGTGTGATGTCTTCTTTTAAAAAAGGTATTTTTTTATGATTGAAGGTAAAGTAATAGTATGCATCGTCCTCGGCGTATCCTAAAAACGGTGAGTACATCGGCATGAGGAAGGTTTGATTGAGTTGTGAGCAAAGGGCGTGTATTCGCCGTTTGTAGTATCGGTAATCAAATGTCATACCATTTTCTTCCACCCAGGTGGAGAGAGCCAAATAGACCCCGTACCAGTGACCGTGGAGAGGTTCCCGTTCAGTAGCAGAGAAAATGGTAGTATGTCCTGCAGAGAATTTCATGGATTCTTTTTGTAATTCGACCGTTGTTAAATACCGCTTCATGTTATAGCCTCACCCGTTGGTCGTTGAATTGAAAGCCAGCAATTGGCACATCGAGCTGTTTTGTGAGCGCGATCACTTTAAATAACTCACCCATTTCATGCGGTTGAATGAGTTTTTGGACAGCGCGGTTGGCCTGCAGGCGTGCTTGTTCAGTGGGGATCTCACGAAGCCAGCTTAGCAAATTATTGCCTAGCAAAAAAGAGGCTTGGTTGGTGAAGCCGGCAACGTGAAAACCTGCCGTTACCGCAGCCTGCGCAACATGGGTAAAGTCCACGTGTGCCGTGAGGTCTTGCTCACCAGGATGACTAAATGGGTCCGCATGGCTGGTCTGTCGCATGTGACACATTAAAGTACCCTGGTGACGATCCGGATGGTAGTATTCGTGCGCCGGAAAACCATAATCGATAATAAATAACGCGCCGCGTGTTAGGAAGGTACTGCATTGCGCAAACCAGCCGTCAATGAATAAATTTGCCTCGGATAAATAAGGTACCTGGGTTAGGGATAGCACCTGTTGCACGTGATGAACGAGCCGCGGGTTGTCGCAGGGCAAAAATTCTTCGTGCCAAGTCACCTTATCCGTGAGAGACACCCTACTCTCTAGCACGCCGTCGTGGGTGTTTAAAAAGCGGTGCACGGGCATCGCATCCAACACTTCGTTGGCTACTAAAATGCCTTCGAACGGTTTGGTTGGCCAAGTGGTTAGCCAATTCACCTGCGCACAATAATCCGGGTGGGTCGCCGCAATCAGTTGCCGTTGTTGCTCTTGCAACGAGGCGCTGAGTTCGATAATCGTATAAACTTGCGGTAAGCAATTCAGACGCTTTAAGCCGGTGAGCAAGTCAACACATAAGCGTCCAGAACCAGCACCAAATTCCATGAGAATGGGTTTGTCCAGCCGTTGCAGCAGGGGTGCAAATTGATTTGCCAGGGTGTAGCCAAACAGTGGGGTTAGTTCCGGTGCGGTAATGAAATCGCCCGATGAACCAAAAATGTGTTCTCGGGTACGGTAGTAGCCGCATTGGGGAGAGTAAAGTGCGTGCTGCATGAACTCGACAAACGGCATGTTGGCGCGACCGTCTAATACTTGGTGAAAAAAATCAATAAAACGCATGGTCAATCGACTGTCATTTGGTTACGGTTCACTATATCATGGTTTTAGCTGCTTCAGCCAATTAGGAAAGCTCTGAGAAATGTTACAGACGAATCGTGTTGCGCTCATTACGGGTGCTGGTCGACGGATTGGTGCTACTATCGCGCGCTATCTGCACACGGCGGGTTTTTCGGTGGCTATTCATTGTCACCGCTCGGTCAATGACGCCCAACGTCTAGCTGATGAATTGAATCAATTACGCGTCGATAGTGCGCTGGTGTTGCAAGCTGATTTGCAGCAATTGGCGGCTTTACCAGCATTATTCAACCAGCTCTTGGCTTGGCGAGAGCAGCTTGATGTGTTGGTGAATAATGCCTCGTTGTTTTTGCGTACAGCGTTACCAGCCATTGACCCCGTGGCTGCTGAAGCAATGTGGTTAACCAACGTGCAAGCGCCGTTTTATTTAAGTGCGCTGGCTTATCCAACGCTCGCAGCCGTGCAGGGTTGTATTATCAATCTCACCGATGTGCATGCCACGAAAGCGCTGAAAGGCTACAGTGACTATTGCCAAACCAAAGCGGCCTTAGCCATGCAAACGATATCCCTCGCCCGTGAGTACGCACCTTTGGTGCGAGTGAATGCGGTGGCGCCCGGGGCGATTGCATGGCCCGAGGCAAGTAATGCGTTGACAGTGGCACAGCAAGCAAAGATTATTGCTAAAACCCCGCTGCAGTGCCATGGCTCGCCAGAATGGGTTGCGCAAGCCGTCCTGAGCCTTATTGATAACCCGTTCATTACCGGCCAAACTGTGTCGGTTGATGGTGGACGAAGTCTGGTTTAACCGCCAATGGCTTGGCCTTCGCGACGCGGGTCAGCCGCGCCTCGCCAACCTGGTTGATTGGGTGCGCGCTGAATGGTCACTATCCCGCTGACTAGTTCGGTGGTGCGGATGTGCTGGCCACGCTGCGTTAATTTCGGAATAAACCGCATTAAGTCACTGCCTTGCTCAATGAGTGGATCGCTGTTCATGGCACACAAGTTACCGCTGGCAGCACTTTGTTGCGGGTCTTGGTCAAAATCAAGTAATTGAATTAAGTTTTTAGCGACGTAACAAATAATGACGGCTCCCCCCGGACTACCGGTCAGCAAGGTTAGTTGGTGCTGTCGGTCAAACACCATGACCGGTGAAATGGCTGAGCGGGGCCGACTGCCTGGCTTCACTTGGTTTGCCACCGGGTGTCCTGCCGTATTGGAGGGTTGAAAAGAAAAATCCGTTAGTTCGTTATTTAAAAAGAAACCATCCACAAACAATTGGCTGCCAAATTCATGTTCAACGGATAACGTCATGGTTACACCGTTACCGGCAGTATCCACAACAACGAGTGATGTGGTGCCGTGACGACGGTTCTGCGCGTCCGCTGCTTGCTTAAAATGACTACCACGTGGTATGCCGGCGGCAACCGGCGTTTGCATGGCGTGCTCTTGAATTAATTGGCTACGTGAGCGCAAGTAGTCTACATCGAGTAAACTTTGCGCTTGAATGCGCATTTGGCTCGGATCGGCTAAATACGTGTTGCGATCTGCAAACGTTAATTGGCTGGCTTCTAAAAAGCGATAAACCCAGTCAACTGACTGCTTATTTGGTATGGGGTTTTGTTCGGCGTACAAAGCGAGCAATTCAAGCGTACTGACGCCACCACTAGCAAACGGAGTAGAACATACGAACCATTGGCGGAAAGAGTGGCAAAGCGCTTTACTTTCGCGTACTCGATAGTCGCTAAGGTCTGCCGGTTGATAAAGGGGTTTACCCGCCGCGTCGTTGACCGTTTGAATGAAGTGCTTGGCGATAGGTCCAGTGTAAAATTCGCGCGGGTTACGCGCAATTCGCTGCAGCGTACGCGCATACGCACGATTGATAATGCGCGTACCAATCGCTTTTACCTGACCGTTGGGAGTGAAATACAGCGCCTTCACCGCAGGAATACTCTGTAAGGTACGTTGGTTTGCTGCTAATAGGTGGTATAAGCGCGGGCTCATGGGGAAGCCCTGGTTAGCCAAGCGCAATGCGGGTTGCACGAGTGAGGCCCAGGGTCGCTTACCGGCGCGCACGTGTAAGCGATGCAATAGAGCTACTTCACCTGGTACGCCAACGGCTTTAGCGCTGTGCCTTGCTACGTCAAAGGGTAACGGCTGCCCTTTTGAGTCTAAGAATAGAGTGGCAGTTGCTGATTGTGGGGCGCTTTCACGACCATCGTAAGCAATTAGTTGCTGCGTTTGAGCTTGAAAGGTCAGCGCATAACCACCGCCGCCTAAGCCGGATGACTGTGGCTCGGTTAAGCCGAGCACCAACGCTGCAGCAATCGCGGCATCTGTGGCATTGCCGCCTTGGGTGAGCACGTTGTGTGCCGCGGCCGACGCCCAAGGATTGTTGGTGACGACGAAGTGATGTGCGCCGTAAACTAAGGGTTTTTCAGTTAACGACGTGGCGTGCTCGGGAGGGATATAATCGGTTGCGGGAGCACGACTATCTCGTGTTATCGCAAACGTTTGAGGAACCACGAGCAAGCAGAATACCAGGGCGGCTAGGTGGTACATAGAAAATCCTTTAATCAGGGGTGATCACGACCGGTAGACCTTGTTTGAATTGTGCGAAGTCAGGAATACGGGCAATTTGTTGGTTGGTACTCAGGAATAATACGCCGTTTGGTGAACGAACAGCCGGGAATACGATTAACTGATTGAGCGTGTGCGTTAGGGCAAAACTATCAAGGCCTAAAGCATACAAGCGATTGTAGCTGTTAAATTGTTCTGGCCAATGCTTCGCTACCATGGGGTGAGTAAATACCCAGGGCATGTCCGGAAAAATAATACCATTTAAGTCCCGATCGAGGGTGGTATTCGGTGTCCCACTATAGACGGTTGATAGGGCATAGATTGGGACATTTCCGGCATAATAGTAATTTAACAAGGGTTTAATTTGGCGTGCTGCGTTAGGGTAGGCAATTAAGAAGATAACATCGAAATCTTGTCGCCGATTGGGAGTTGATTCGATGGCATGACCTAACCATTGGCGAATGCGTTTGGCACGCGCTTCGCTAGCGTTTAGGTGCAGTAGTGATTGAATGGCGGAATTGCTATCAGTACGTGCATCAATCGCGAGCGTGTCTTGCACATGCCCGCCTAAAGCGTGCCATTGATCGATTAATACGCGGGCAACTTCGCTACCCCAGGAGCCAGCGGGTGCGATAACTAACGCGCGGCTTAGACCATTCTTGCGGGCCCGAACGGCAATTTGTTGCGCCTCAAGCAGGGGCGACAAGCCAAACTGATACGTGTTGCCGTGTAAGGGGGTGTGTACCTCATTGAGTAAGAGGGTTGGGACTGGGTGTGGCAACGGGGCAATTTGCGCAACGTCAGTTTTTGTCAGAGGCCCAATAATGAATTCAGCACCCTCTTGTAATGCTTGTTGGTAAAGTGCATCAGCGGGCGCTCGATTCGTATCATACACGCGAAGTTCGGTAGACGGCGCACTACCCTGCTGATAAAAGCCAGCTAAAAAACCTTCTTTAATTGCTAGTCCGGGGCCGGCCAAATTTCCGGTCAACGGTAACAACAGGGCAATCTGTTGGGGTGGATTGTGCAGTAAAGGTTGCAGGTTTTCTAACGAGGCCGGTATTAGGCTGTTGCCGGGATGGTTTGGATAAGTGCGGCGCCAATCCATTAACGCAGTCAGCAGTTGTTGTGCTGATGTGGAATTATTTTGCGCAATGAGTGCTAGTTCCACCCACCCGCGCATTAAGGGGTTGTCGGTGGCTTCGAGGCGAATCGTGGTCAGCTCTTCCGGGGGTATTTGTGTTAGAGACAACCACAAGGCGCGACGATTATTAGCCCGCAAGGTGTTATTGGTTAGAACGGCCTCCAGTTTAAGACGTTCGTTAATTGACTCAGCAGGGTTATTGATCAGCTGATAAGCTTGTGCAAGGAGTTCGTGAAATTGCGCCTGGTAATAAACGGGCAGCTGGTCAATTGCTTGCAATTGGGCTAAAAAAGTGAGTACGTCACGTGGTCTATTTTGGATGTAGGCAATTTTCGCGAGCAGGATTTTTTTTTCATCGAATAAAGCAGACGAAGTGGGGGTTAATTGTGTTAAAATGGATCGTGCTTGTTGCAAGCTGCCGTCTTGGATGAGGCGCCCAGCGGCCATCAGCAACAATGCTTGTTGCTCAGCGCCCGTGTGCTGTTTGGCCAGTGCGATATAAGCACCTGCTGGCATCGAATAAGGACTGCTGATTGTCTGATTGTGGTTTACTCGTTCCTCGGTGAGGTGGCTGCAGCCTAGCAATAGCATGCAACAGCAACTAATCAGTAAGCGTATTAACCAACGGAGGTTAAACTCCATGAGCTGGCCTTATGCAATGAATCCAAGTAGTCAAAGAGAATAAACGATGCGCTTTGTCTCGACAAGTGTCGGTGGAACACTTTATTTAGTTGCCACTCCGATTGGTAACCGTGAGGACATCACATTGCGTGCGCTTGCCGTGTTGCGAGCGGTGGATTTCATCCTGGCTGAGGATACGCGTCACTCGGCACCCCTACTGGCTTTTTTTGGTATCAATCAACCGTTGTTTTCATTTCATGCACACAATGAGCTGGTGCAAACGAAACCATTTTTGGAAAAAATCATCCAGGGAGAGAGTGCGGCACTGATTAGCGATGCTGGCTCGCCGCTGATTTGTGACCCTGGCTATCCCTTGGTGCGTTATGCTCGGGACATGGGGGTTAAGGTAGTGCCTATACCCGGCGCTTGTGCGCTAATTACCGCCTTGTCGGCCTCTGGCGTTCCTTGCGACCGTTTTACCTTCATTGGTTTTTTACCAGCAAAATCGACCGCCAGGAAGGAGCAGTTACGTCAATTTCTGCACTTGGAGCAGACTTTGGTCTGTTATGAGTCAACCCATCGAATTGTTGCGTGTGTGGATGATCTGATCAGTATTTATGGTGAAGCGTGTCAAGTGGTGTTAGCGAAAGAATTGACGAAAACCTTCGAGTCGTTTGTCAGTGATTCACTTGCTAAGGTGCGAGACTGGCTGCATGCTGATAAGGCACATCAAAAAGGAGAATTTGTCGTAATTATTCCTCCGCGTGCTCCAGCAGCCACTGCCTATGCAGCGGATGATTGCTTAAAAGTATTGTCACAAGAGCTTCCGCTAAAACAGGCCGTTAAACTGACGGCACAATTAACGGGGTTGAGTAAGAACGTGTTGTACGCACGTGCGTTGGCCAATCAAGCGGGGGAGTGATGAAAATTTACCGTGTCGCCATGTTATTGGCTTATCTATTCGGTTGTTTGGTTCCGATGTTAGCTGACGCCCAACCTGCCGATGTGACCTTGTTTGAGGGCGATATTCTGATGAGTGCACGGCCAAATGCTGTGCTCGTGGCGGGGCAAAATCACTACTGGATAAACGGTACGGTACCATTTGAATGGAGTAACACGTTACCTGCGCACACGAAGCAAGCGGCAGTTGATGCCATGGATTATTGGCAGCGACATGCTAATGTAACCTTTGTTGAGATGACGGAGCAAAATCGTCACGACTACCGTGATTACGTGGCGTTTGTTCCCGATTCAGGGCAATTATGTGCCTCTTTTGTTGGGCGGCGGGGTGGTCGGCAAGTGGTGCAATTGTCGTCTCGTTGTGATTTCAGAATCCTGCTCCATGAACTGGGTCATGTGTTGGGTTTGTGGCATGAGCAGTCACGTTCGGATCGTGATCAATACGTTCGGATTCTTTGGGAAAATATTGAAGAAAGGGCACGTTATAATTTTGAAAAAAGACCAGCGGATGGGGTTGACTACAAAGAGTATGACTACCATTCTATTATGCATTACTCACCCTACGCATTTTCAAAGAACGGGAAAAAAACCATTGAGCCTTTGTTACCTGGTGTCATCATAGGGCAGCAGCTAACATTGAGCGGTGCTGATCTTGCCGCGGTCAATGCGATCTACCCCGGTCCCTTGGGTTAATCAAGAAAGGAGAACAAGCTGTGTCCAATACCACCACCTATCTGCAGGCTTACCAACCGCCGGTGTTTCGTATTTCCAGCGTGTCGCTTCAGTTTGACTTATACAATGACCACGCCCTGGTTGAGAACACGCTGCACGCGGAGCGGCAAACGGCGGGGGAACTACTACTGCACGGCGAGAAGTTAGAGCTACTGGCGGTGCACCTGGATGGACGATTATTAGCGCCCCAAGACTATTTTGTAACAGCGGATAGTTTAACCATAGCGGCTACCGCTCAGCTGGCAGCTTTTGAATTGAAAATAGTCACGCGCACACGTCCACAAGACAACACTGAGCTCAGTGGCTTGTATCGCTCCAAACAATTATTCTGTACTCAGTGTGAGGCAGAAGGGTTTCGGCGCATCACCTATTTTCCTGATCGGCCTGATGTGTTGTCAATCTACACGACGCGTATTCAAGCCGATAAAGCGTGCTTTCCGCTGTTACTCTCGAATGGCAACCGGCAAGATTCAGGGGATTTACCGGACGGTCGGCACTGGGTTACTTGGCATGATCCATTTAAAAAACCCTCGTACCTGTTTGCCTTGGTGGCCGGCGATCTGGCTTGCGTGTCCGATGAATTTATCACCTGCAGTGGCCGACGGATTGCTCTACAGATTTATGTGGAACACGGTAATCAAGACAAGTGTTCACACGCCATGCAGGCATTAAAAAATGCCATGCGTTGGGATGAGGAGTGTTTCGGACGCGAATACGATCTAGATTGCTTCATGATTGTTGCGGTGAGTGACTTTAATATGGGCGCCATGGAAAATAAAGGCCTCAATA
>DAIDLK010000016.1 GCA_027449525.1 Legionellaceae bacterium
CCGAGTATATTTTAGGTTATACCTGTGTGAATGATTTATCGGACCGTTACTGGCAATTCGAAACACAAGAT
Organism: Legionellaceae bacterium; assembly: GCA_027449525.1. GTDB lineage: Bacteria > Pseudomonadota > Gammaproteobacteria > Legionellales > Legionellaceae > JAGVJT01. The sequence continues at coordinate 72 of DAIDLK010000016.1, forward strand.
AAACAATTTACCAAAGGCAAGAGTTTTGATCATGCTGCCCCCATCGGTCCGTACCTGGTTACCCGTGATGAAGTGCTTGACGCCAATAATTTAGTGATTAAATTGTGGGTGAATGATCAATTACGACAAGATTTTAGCACGAAAGATTACATTCATGCTGATAAAGACGTGGTGAGTTACGTCAGCCAATTTTTTACCCTGTACCCCGGCGATGTGATTTCCATGGGCTCAGGTCCAGGTAATGCAATTGCTTGGGGTGATGATGCTTACCTGAAACCTAATGACGAAGTAAGATTAGAAATCGCTGGTTTAGGACAACAAAAGCAGCTAGTTATGCTTGAGAGTTTAGTCTAGCTAAGGCCCGTCGAAGCCCTTCGCGGTACGTACTGCAAGCGCCAGAGGTGTCTTTGATTTCATCGAGCAATTGCCCCAAAGCAAAATAAGCTTCTGGTGTGTTGCTGATATCGAGACTTTGTTTTAAAGCCCGTTTTCGCGCTAGAAATTTCTTCCGCTGCGCGTGGCGTAATCGTCGTTGAATAAACCACTGATTCCAGCGGTGGGGTATATGAATGACCCAAGTTAGGGATAACAAACTCATTTGAAAAATGAAAAATACGGTCACAACAGTAACCAGTAAAGTCCATACGGTTGCCTCGATGGTCCAGTGATTAATTGCAATGAGCACGTAGCCAGGATCGTCATGTAGTTGGATCCCGAGCCAAACGGAACACAGTAACAGAAGGAAAATAAATAGGGTGCGAATCACGGCGTACTCCTTTGGTTGACTGCACTGTTTGAGCGCGTCAGTTGATTCAAGCTGACTAACGAGTGTTGCGGAATTACGGCTTTAAATTCTAAAGATACCGCTTGTAAGGGGGTCATAAGGCCCAGAATGGTTTGTGTTTCTTGGCTATTTTGACCAAAAATTGCTGGTACCTGCTGCACAGTTTGTTGAAGAGCAAAGTGATAAACTCCATTATTGCGTTGCAGGACAGCCCATTGGGCTGTTTGTAAGCTAATACGAATGCTTTCGCGCTGCATGCTTTTATACGCTGGAGTCAGTAATGGCTCCAGTGGATCGTTGCGGTAACGAATAACGAAAAAATGCTGTAAATTGTTTAAATCCGCTTGCAGACGTTTTCGCCAAGTGGTTGCAGGTCCTGGCTTAGTTTGCAGCGCCGGGCTTAGCGGGGTTGGATAGCGGTCAAATGAGTGTTTCATCACGAGTTGTTGTATTGCGTCTAGCTGGCTGAGCAAACCAATTTGGTCCAATACCGGTGCGCTGCGTTGCTCAGTAATATCCTCGGCTAATGCTTGGCGAACTGGAGATAAGGAAGGATCTTGCGATTGTGCGAGGAACCGATCGGCTTGCTCGAGCAGGCCAAGCGTGCTTGCTCGATCAGTGCCCCAATAGGCATTCATCTGCGCCAACTCAAGCGCATAATGTGCTTTTAAGATAAGCCATTCGGTGGAAAGATCATGAATTGGATTCTGAGCCAGTTGAATCTGTTGGTCTAATTGATGCAGAGCCGATTGCACTTTCGTTTGTTGCTGCTGTTGGCTGAGGGTTAGCGCCTGAAGTTGCAGGCCATTCTGGTCGAGTAATTTAGCAAATTCTTTCAGTCGCTGTGTTTGTTGTTGATCGTTACGTAGGATGATACGTTCTGCTTGCCAAATAGAATAGATGCTAGCGCTAATAATGACCACGGTGATGATGTTCAGTAGGTTTTTGAGTCGTTGGGTCCAATGAGTATTCCCGCTTGATTGATGCATGCGCTTAGTCCTTTAAGATTGATTGCTGCAGTGCCAGCATGAGCTCATGATACGTGCAGTGAATCAGGTGTTGTACGCCCCATTGTGTTGCCGCTGCAGCCAAGCGCGGGCTAAGTACTAAAAATTGCTTACCACATAGCCAGGCGCGTGCTGCTGGTGAAGCACAATGAAATAGATGATCCAACGATCGCTGACTGGTAATGACTATCATATCGATGCCATTGCATCCAAACAAGCTTTCGAGGTTTTTTTTAGTCGCTGCAGGTGTAATGCGTCGATAAACACAGACGATGGATAAATTGGCTGCACGTTGTTGAAGTGTTTCCTCAATCATGGTCCGGCCTCGCTCTCCTTTGATGAGCAGGATCGATTGGTCCCTAACCGTTTGTAGGCAGCTTAGGGCGAGTAATTGCTCACTGTTGGCAGTACGAGGCATGATCACAACAGTCTGGACAAATTGATGGAACGCGTCAGCCGTGCCAAGACCAATGCAGAGGGTTTGAATGGAGTCGGGCCAGTCGCTTGGATCAATGACTTGAAAAAAATACTGCACAGCGTTTGGACTGACAAAAATTGCAGTCTGAAGGTGTGTTAAATTGGGTAACGTATGGCACCAATCGGTTGAAGATGGTTCAATCGCTAGTAAGGGTTGTTCAATTGGGATAGCGCCAGCTTGACGCAGCGCATTGGATAAGGGAGCGGCTTGTCCCGCAGGGCGAGTATTAAGTACCCTTAAGCCCCGCCAGGTTGGCAGATTAAGTGTTCCCATACGCTATCAGCTCGTTGGCACCGGCGGTGAGTAATGCTTTAGCACAGCGTTGTGCAAGGAGGGCTGCCTCAGCGTAAGCGCCTGTTTGTAGATTACGTACTACTTGTTTTCCGTCCGGCCTTGCAACCAGTGCTTCGAGGCGGAGTTGTGATGTAATAGGGTCAAGCTGACAATAGATACCAATTGGGGTGCGACAACTGCCGTTTAGCGCGGTATTCACTGAACGCTCTGTTTCGACACAGACTGCCGTTAACGGATGATGTAATGGTTGAATCAATTGTTGTACTAAGCTATCCCCTATACGGCATTCAATGCCAATCGCCCCTTGACCACAAGCAGGTAGCATGACGCTAGGTTCCAGCAACTGCGTGATGCGCTGCGATAAATTCAAGCGTTTTAAACCGGCCGCCGCGAGGATAATGGCATCATAAGCGTTACCGTCTAGCTGGTTAAGTCGAGTGCCGACGTTACCGCGCAGTGGAGTAATGCGTAGATCAGGGCGATGCTGGAGGAGTTGTGCTTGGCGGCGGAGGCTGGAAGTTCCCACGTGTGCCCCGAGCGGTAAGGCACTTAGCGTGCGGTATTGATTGCTTACAAGCGCATCGAATGGTATGTCGCGTACGCAAATACTGACAATCGCCAATCCTTGCGGCAAATGAGCGGGCAAGTCTTTCATGGAGTGTACAGCTAAATCAGCACGTTGCGCTAATAAGGCCTCTTCAAGTTCTTTGACAAACAATCCTTTTCCGCCAATGGCTTGTAATTTATCCTGCAAAAAAACATCCCCAGTGGTTTTCATGGGGAGAATCTCAACGGAGTGAGTGGGCCAATGGTGTAATAATTGCTGGCGAACGTAATTAGCTTGCCAGAGAGCTAGCGGACTATCTCGGGTAGCAATACGCAATACCTGTCTTGACATATCACCAAAGGCCTTATGGATTATGCGGCCAGTGTAACATGAAGTACGCTCGCTTTCATTGCTTGAATAAGAGACAAAATCATGTAATCTAGAATAAGCAGAAGACCCTAAGGATGCAACGGTGTGTGAGTAGGATAAAGATTCACACAATGTGAACAATGATGTTCAGGAGATGGTCATGAATTATCTTTCTATGCCAATTTGTTACTTCCCGAGTAGAGTCTTGGTACTGTGTCAAGAAGAGGACACGGCATACAAGTCATTTGTTAAGCCTGGTTCCTATGCGTTATGCCATTCAGTTGACGCCGCGGTTGAATTACTGTGCGAAATGCGTTGCGAGGCGGAGTTGCTCTCACTCCAGTGCGCGCATCAAACCCAACAGGCCAAAGTGTTAGCTAGTTTTCTTGGAGAGGAAGATTTCGCCGCTCTACATGCTGAGGTATATAATCCTTGCCGTTTTACAGAGCTTTCTGTGGCGATCGTAGACTTAACCTGTACGGCGCTCAACGGACTAACCTTTTGTCAGCAGGTAGGGAGTCGTCAGTTAAAAAAAATCGCGTTAGTTGATCCTGCCGATTATGCGCTAGCAGAACAAGCTCTAGCCAACAATTTCATTCAAGCGATTGTTATCAAGCAGGGCCATTGGCTCATTGAAGTGAAACGACTGACTGAACGCCTAAAAAGCGTGTACTTTCTTGAAATGTCTGCCATGATTGCACGCGCATTGCCAGCGTCATTGCCAGCTTGTTTGTACGATCCAGGAGTGGCAGCGCATTTTGCTCAATTAAGAATTCACTATGGTTGGGTAGAATATTATTTAATTGCTTCGACTGGGGTATTTTTGGTGTTAGATGAGCATGCTTGTGCAAAGGTAGTGGTGATTCAATCCGCGCCGGTTGGCAGTCAGTTAACTGAGCTTATCTGGAAAGGCACTGCTCTTGTTGCCACACGCTTACCAGAAAATTCGCAGTATGTTGAGGCGTACGGTGATTTACCCTGTTTGCCGGCGCTGCAAGCATGGCAAGAGAACATCGTGTCTTATTGGCAATTTATGCAAGAATGGGTGTTGCCGTTAGAGGCTGAAGCATGCGTTTGATGGTGGTGTGTTTGCTTTGCATTGTGCTGGGTTTGCAATACAAGTTGTGGTTAGAGCACGATAGTATTATTAACTGGTTTTATTTAGATAAAAAATTGCAAGCGCAATTAATCGAAAATAACCACTTGCGTGCCCGCAATCGAGCTTTGCAAGCCGATATAGCCGAACTCAAAGCCAACCGGCAAGCTTTAGAAGAGCATGCCCGTTTTGATTTAGGGCTAGTCAAGCAAGATGAGCTGTATTATCAGTTTGTTGATTAAGCCCACTCAATTGGAATGAAGTTCGCCGAAAGGTCCCTCGCTAAAGGCAGCTGTTCCCATAAGCTCAAGACATAGCCGCCGTTCCCAGATCCGGTGGGTTTCACGGCCAGTGCGCCGGCTTGGCGCAGGGTGTGCATGTGGGCTGCTAAAGCAGGGGTAATCAGTCCCCAATCCAGAAAACAATCGTGCGCTTGATTGATTGCTGTAGCCAATAATTGCTTATCTTGCTGGAGCAGGGCTTGGTGCGCTAAGGCAACACTGTGCGCCATGCGCTGATCCAATGCATCAGCCGACGCGGGGTTTTTTACTCGTTGGGTATCAAGTTGCCGAATCGACGCAGAAGTAATGCCAACTTCACCAGAGGACGATAAAATCCAGCACGGTGACCAGGTCATCGGCACCGATCGCAAGTTTCCTTGTTGAAACAACACCCCTTGCATGGCTGAAGCCCCCGCAATATCAAGCCCACTGCTTTGCCCGTGAAACAGGTTCTCCAGTTGGCGCGCGAACAGAAATACCTCGAGCGAAGGCGCATACTGAGCTTGTAGCCAGCGTGCAATTGCTACACAAAGAGCGGCTGAAGCACCCAACCCTGCTCCAAGAGGGATTTGGTTTTTAATCTTTAACAGTCCACGCGGTAGCGCCGTTGGTTGTTCGAGTTCGGCTAATCCTGCGGTAATGACGCGCCACACAATATCCGATAGATGGTCACTTTGTAGTCCATCAGACGTTAACGTCAGTGCCGCTGTGGTGGCTTGGTATTCCAACGTCAGTTGATGACTTTTAAGCGGAAAAACTAAGGCAGGATGCCCGCGAAGCACGGCGTGCTCTCCAGCTAAAATCCATTTCCCGTGGGTAGTGGTGGTAAAATTAGAGAACATCATAACGCTCTTGGTAATGCTGTAGTAAGTTGTTACGTAGCGTCTGTTGATCAGGGCGGTAGAGCAAATGAATATTAGGCCCTGCGTCCATAGTGACTAGCGGTCCGTCACCTCGTTCTCGCCATACCTGTTGTAATTCGGCTAATACTTGTTGGGTGTTGGGATTAAAATAAGAAAAAGCTGGGTTGGCCGTATGGAATAGAGCGTGCATGTCTTGAAACTCTTGCCAACAGAGAAGGTAAGCCTCATCCCAGCGTTGTAAGTTAAGACTGCGCAACAGTGCTTCTAAGTGTTGTTCGGCGCGTTTTGCGCGACCAGGGAACTGCGGACTGGTTGACACGCGTAGATGTGCGAGACTCGATCCGACTGATTTTTCGGCTGTTTCGAGTAAAATAACCTGATGCAGCAATTTTGGATAAGGTAGAGAAACCGCTTGCACTTGTTCCGCCTGCCACAAAGCCCAGGGCGCAAAAAAGGAGCGACACGATGAGCCGGAGCCTTGCTGACTCCATGCCGCTTGGGTCAGGTGATCAGGACAGGTGGTCTGCGTTAATTGGGCACAAGCCATGGCGGCGCATTGGGTTAGGGCCGCAAAACTTGAGGCAGAGCTGGCCAAACCAGCGCCGTGAGGAAAATTATTGCCAGAGCTAACTTGGAAGGAAGCCTGGCAATTGAATTGCCGTTTGATAAACTGTAGGTGCTGTAAAAAACGCCTAATAGCCGGCGGGGTTAGTTGAAGTGATGCTTGCGAGTTAGGTGAAGCGAGAGCTTGCCATGTGTCCTGCGGTGCATCAATTAGCTCCAAGCTTACTTCAGTGGATAGGTGGTTGAGCGTGTAGGATAGCGAGGCGTTACTCGGCGTGTTGTTACGCGTGTTACGTTTGCCCATGTATTTAATCAGAGCAATATTAGCCGGAGCTTTAGCGTACCATTGCATGCAATTGAGTCCTCGATTTGGTTAATGCCCTGGTGCATCATTCCATAATAGTTTATGGAGCTGCAACTGAAAGCGAATGAGGGGTTGCTTGTCGTTGACCATCCAGTTGGCTAATGTTGTTGGGTTCAGTTGTGCATAGCTGGGCGAAAAGAGGACAAGGACGCGTTCGGTTAGCCGGTATTGCTTCACCATGTCACATGCCCACTCGTAATCGGCTCGACTACACAAGACAAACTTAACTTGGTCTTGCGCTTTAAGATGCTCTAGATTCGACCAGAGATTTTTTTCACACTCACCTGAGTCGGGTGTCTTAAGATCCATAATAATCGTCACGCGTTGGTCCACCGTGCTGCAATCAAGTGCGCCGCTGGTTTCGATGGAGACGCGATAGCCGGCATCGCAGAGTTGGGTTAGCAAAAGCGGCGTGTCAGGTTGAGCGAGCGGCTCACCTCCTGTCACACAAACATACAGACCTTGAAGCTCTTGCACACGCCGTAAAATCTCATCAAGGCCAAGGCGTTTGCCACCTTGGAACGCATAAGCCGTGTCACAATATTGGCAACGTAGTGGACAGCCCGTGGTACGGATAAAAACCGTCGGTAATCCCACATTGGTTGACTCGCCTTGTAAGGAATAAAATAATTCAGTAATGCGTAGGCTATTCGGGGTACGGTTCATTGCACGTGAAGCGTTTCTAGTTTAGCCATGGCAAGTTGTGCTGCATTGGTATCGGGGTAGTTTTTGATGACTGCTTGAAGCTGATGCTTTGCTTCACTTAATTTTCCGGTTTCAGCCAAAGCATAACCAATTTTTAATAAGCTAGCAGAGGATTTACTGGAGGCCGGGTAGTTGTTCAAAACCAATTCAAAATGACGAATGGCTTCTGGATAATTTTTTTCGATTAAAAATAGTTCACCTATCCAATAATAAGCATTGGCGGCAAAACCACTGCGGGGGTATTGGCTAACAAAGGCTTGCATGGCTGGCAGGGCAGCGCTAAATTGCTTACTGTTGATTAATTCATAGGCATTTAGGTAGCTGACTTGCTCGCTAGGTGCGTCAGTTGTTGTAGGGGGGGGGCAGGTGGTGTTACTTCGGCCACGGGTGCAGGTGTTGTTGTGGGGTGATCGTTGGGTTGCTGCAAGAGTACCGTGATCTGATGCGATTGCACCTCAAGCTGTCCGCGCAATTCCTGTACTTCTCGTTCTAGTGTTTGTAGCTTATTCAGTATGTCAACGTGGTAGGCAATTGTTTCGGCGTTAGCAAGCGCCGACTCCGTAAAGCACATAACGACTCCTGCCACGAGGGCAGGAGCAGACAATAAAGAACGCCTGAACATTATTGGGTGGCCTCGTAAGTCAACTCGACACGACGATTTTGCGCATGCGATTCTTCATCATGGCCTAAATTGGCGGGTCGCTCTTTACCGTAGCTGACCACACGCACTTGTTCACGGCTAACTCCCGCCATAAGAATAATTTGTGCTACGTGGTTCGCTCGACGCTCACCCAACGCAACGTTGTACTCACGGCTGCCTCGCTCATCCGTGTGACCTGCTAGTAAAATACGCGCACTGGGGTGAGAGCGTAGGTAATTGGCTTGGGCATGTACTGAAGCAACGTATTTTTCAGCCAGCGTGCTGTCATCATAAGCGAAGCGATAAATTTGATTGTGCGGGGCTTGTGTTGTGTACATTTCACCTTCAGCTTGGCCGGCAAAATGCTCGAGTTGGCCGAGACCACGCGCTATTAAATTGCCCTCACCAAAGCTTTGATGATGGAGCTTTGAGCATGAAGCAATTAAAAGAATCGACACAGTGACCGCACCACAGTGCAGTAGGGATTTGATGCGCATAGAGCTCTCCAAGCAGGCTAATGAATTTTCGTTTCATTCTACAACGATTCGTTCATGCTGCCTACCATTGCCTTAAGATTTATTGCTGTTTTCGTAGTTGCGAATGACGTTAATAACAGCGTGTTTTATTTGGCTGGTTAGCTTAGCCGTTGCCAGGTTGCCTGCAATGACGCCACCGTAGGGGGTATCAGTGGGCGATTGAATCCGTTCAGTGAGGATGCCGGAATAGAGTATCGTATTGTTTTTAACTTGGGTGAGGACAACTTTTACCACCAACTCAAATTGGCTGGGTTGCGTTAAAAAATTCTGTTGCATCGCGATGAGTTCACTATCAAGGCGATAATCAACCTGATTAGCGTAGGGACTTGACACGACGGCACTAAAGGCATGGCTGGTTTGAAACGTTTGAGTTAGCAGAGGTAGTAGCATGTTAGCTGGCGAGGCAACCCAGGCATTTTCACTAAATACACTTAACTGATACGGTTTTTTTACGTAGAGCATTTGTTCAGTTTGATAGCCCTCAGCCGCACTTGGTTGAGTAATCAGAAGAGAGCGTCGCATGCTGGGTTCAGACGGTATGGCTTTGGCATCGAAGGATTGCAATTGATAGTGATTGACCACTGGGAGCTGAATCGGCATGCAAGCAGTTAAGCTCAACAGCAAGGGCAATCCTATGAGTGATTTGGTTCGATTCACCGCTATTCTCCAGGTCCTGGTTTAGGGGGGGTGCTGCCACGAATAACAATGGCCGGATTTTGGCGTAACTGTTCACTGAGTACTTGCAGATTGGCCGAGATACTGTCGAATCGCCGCATGAGCGTGACGAGAGCTGGAATGGTTTGTTGAGAGAGTTGATCAATGGTATTTTTACCCGCTGACATCGTTTGGGTAAATTGTTTACTGGCTACTGAGACATCACGGGCCATTACATCCACGCGAATAGCACTCCCTTCAAGTGCATCAACTAGATGCGGTAGGTCTTGTAACGTTTGATCGATACTGTGCGTGTCTTTATCAAAGACGCGAGTCAATGCTTCAAGGTGCGCTAAGGTTTTACTAATATTTTTGGTGTTGGTCGGGCTGAATACCTGGTTAAATTGTTCGGTCAAATGATTAACCGTTTTTTCTAATTGGAAGAAAAATGAGGGTTTGTAGGGAATCACTGGGTACGCTTCATTCGGTAGTTTAACCAGCGGCTTCGGTGCCTTGGAGTTGGATGTGAGTCCCAAATACGTTGTACCCGTAATACCTTGCATGACCAAGGTCGCTTCGGTGCTGGTTGATAAGGGGACTCCTTGAGCGATACTTACAATAATTTTTACGGTTTGTGGATCCGTATTGCTAAGACTAATGTCTTCAATAAAACCAACTCGCACGCCATTGTATTTCACTGGCGCTTCATCACTTAACCCAGAGACTGGCTCGTTCACATAAATAAGATAGCGGTCATAATGTTTTTGGTCAAAGCCCACGGATAACCAAATAGCGCTGACAATCAACCCAGCCGTTAGCAGCAATACGGCAAGTCCTATCAGGGTATAATGACTTTTCGATTCCACACTGGCCTCCTCGCCGGGTACACTCAATCAATTATAGCTGACTAAAGTACTTACTAATTAACGGGTGCTGATTTTTCATGAGTGTTTCTAGTGGCTCAACACTGATAATGCGACCATCCCCAACAAACGCAACCCGATCGGTGGTGCGTCTGAGCGATTCAATGTCATGGCTAACAATCACTAGCGTAAGATTAAGCGCTTTACGCAAAAAAACAATCAGGTGATCAAATTGTTTGGCGCTGAGGGGATCCAGACCGGATGTGGGTTCATCAAGAAATAATAATTCGGGATCCATCGCAATAGCTCGAGCCGCCGCGGCTCGACGTTGCATACCGCCACTGAGTTCGGCGGGAAATTTATCGCCGGCACTTGGCGGTAAACCCACCAAGACTAGTTTCAATAATGCTAATTTTTTGATAAAGTTTTGATTAAATCCGGTCAGTTCATGCATTGGGAAAGCAATGTTTTCTAAGATTGTCAGTGCTGAAAAGAGCGCGCTGTGCTGAAACAACATACCCCAGCGACGACGTACGGCGTTGGCTTCATCTTCATCGAGCGATAGGATATCTTGATTAAACACTCGAATAGAGCCAGCGGTTGGTTGCAGCAGCATTAAAATACAGCGCAAAATGGTCGTTTTGCCGCTACCGCTGCCACCAATAATGCCTAAAATTTCTCCACGATAAACCGTTAAATTGACATCAGTATGCACCCACTGCCCGCCGAGGTAATTTTTTAGTCCAATGACCTCAATGAGTGCTTCATTCATCAGAGGTTCATCCAGCTGTAAAGAATGGAATAGATAGAATCGACCACAATAATGAGAAACAAGGCCTGCACGACACTACGAGTGGTTTGGCTGCCGACACTATCGGCATTGGTTTCTACAAGAAAGCCTTGGTAGCAGCCAACCAATGAAGTTACTATGCCAAAGGTTGGTGCTTTATACAAACCTAACAGCAATTGTTTGCAACCGACCGAGTCCTGAACGCGCAATAAAAATTCACCATAGGATACCCCTAACATCGATTTAGCCATGAGCATGGCTCCCAGGAGACTGAAGGCATCTGACCAAAAAATAATAAGTGGAAATACCAGGACTAGGGCAAGGACTTTGGGGACCACAATCAAAGCAGTGGGTGATAAGCCCATGGTATGCAACGCATCCAATTCTTCATTAATTTTCATGCTGCCAATTTGGGCAGTGAATGCCGAACTGGTTCTGCCGGCAACAATAATAGCCGTTATCAGAGGGCCAAATTCACGAAATATAGCCATACCCGCTACGTAGGGAATAAAGCTATTGGCACCGTAATTTTCTAATTGAATCCCCATTTGATACACCAACACAATACCAATTAAGAACGAGAGGAGCGCTAAAATAGGCAACGCTTGAATGCCCGTGGTGTAAACGTGGTGCACAATACTGGGGATTCTTAAGCGGCGCGCATCAAAGCACGCTCGAAATAATTTATCGCTCAGATTACCAAGCAGCACGATAAATCCATCAATTTGATCCAACTTGTGGAGGGTGAGTTTGCCTAAATGGTTAAAAAAATTAACGCGTTTGGGGGCCGGTTTGGTTGGAGTAAGCCCTGCATGCTCCGCCTCGACCAAGCTGATTAATTGCTGGTGTTGGCTAGAGAAATCAACCAACTGAATATCGGGATGCTGTTGTCTTAGCATGTCGCGGCATTCTAGCAACGCTAAAGCGCCAGCACTATCCAAGTGAGTTAGTTCGCGCCCGCTTAAACGAGGGTTTGCCGCCTTTGGCCAGCGGTGCTGCTGAAGCGTATTGATTAATTCGGTTAGGTAGGGCATGGACCAGTCGCCTGCGCATAGATAGCACTCGTTGACGGTATCTATCACTAAATGTGCAGCAGATGGAGTGGATTGCATCAAGGCATCAGTGAGAGA
>DAIDLK010000017.1:0-3541 GCA_027449525.1 Legionellaceae bacterium
GGAAATACATTGAATTCCAGAATTAATGACAACTTTCAAATGTTGAAAACATAGCATTTTGAAGTTTATTGGGTATAGGCTACTTTTGGGATGGCCATCACATTCATCACCCCTACAGTCCAGACATGGATCTCGCCTACGGCTTAAATTTCTTTTATCTTGCTAAAACGCAGGTCTCAGGTCAAATCATCCAGGAACAATTATTTACCAACTTAGCTTACCGTTACAATGTAACTCATTATCCACTCTATGCCATGGTCAGAGCAACCATGAAGCCCCAACACGATTACATGCCTTTTGGGATTACCGTTGATACGGGCATAGGCCCTAATTTTATTCAAACGAGTAATTTCAGTGAGGCCTCGCTAGATGGCATTACCCTTCCGGATAATATCTTTAAAGGAAACAGCACCGCTACGTTTACCGCTACAGCAGGCTTAGCTATTCGCTTCGAAAATGTGTTATCCAAAACGCCTGTCGAATGTGGTTATCGTTTTTTCTACTTAGGTCAGGGCGATTTTACGAAGCAAAATGACCAAGTACTTACCACCTTAACGACTGGCAATAATTTTGGTAATGCACTGATGTGCTCGCTTAGCTTCTAGTTATCCAGCCAGAGCTAGTACAACGCAAAATACCCAAACAAATAAGTAGACTTGTCCTGCAATAACTGCCGCACTACTCCGTTGGTTATAACGCATTAACCAAAAAACTAGCCAGGCTGGGAGACTAGCTAAGCAAAATAAACCGATCACTGACCCAGGGCGCAGTCCAGCTAAAGCTGGAAAATACGTTACAGAATTAGTTAGCAACACTTTTTGTGCGACACACAGCCAATTGAACACAACCGTAAGGTATTCCTCATACGCCACAACAATAGCCGATACGGTGCCAAGAAAAAAGATTAGATGATCACCTGGATTGGTGAATAGCTTTTTAAAGACGCTCCGTATTTCCTCCAAAAAAAACACAACAATAGCGGAAGAAATCACGACAACAGCGAAATAAAACATACCCTCTACTCCCCTGACTTTTTACGATACAGCCTCAGCACTACCTTGTTTGCACGCAATCGACGTAATACCCGCGCCAAATGTTTGCGATTGAGCACGCTCAGTGAGAAGGTCACCGCGTTGTGTTTTCCATCACGCGGGTCGATACTAATGTTGCCAATATTGGCCTCTGCTTCGGAGATAGCTGTAGCGAGCAACGCTAGCACGCCGCGTTGATTTGGCACTTCAGCCGTTATATCAACCCAAAACTCACCTTGAACCTGCTCATCCCAACACATTGAGACAAATTGCTCAGGACTACTACGTCCCTTTCTTATGACCTGGCAATCGCTCGTATGCACCATAATACCGCTGCCTTGTTGGAAACGACCTACGACCGCATCACCTGGAATGGGCTGGCAGCATTCGGCAAAAAGCACCACCATTCCCTCCGTGCCTCGAATAGCTAAAGCGCGTCCTGTTGCTGATTTGATTAACTGACTACCGTCTTGAGTTAATACCAAACGCTTTGCAATGACCATTGGCATCTGGTTACCAATTCCGATTGCATACAATAATTCATTCAAATTTTTATAATTTAAATCATGCAATAAGGCTTGCAGCGACTCCGGAGGTATTTTTGCGTACTCACTGGCTAACTCAGCAAAAGCTTGCTCTAATAATCGTGAGCCCATTTGCACTGACTCCGCGTGTTGTTGTCCTTTTAAAAAATTACGAATGTTACCTCTTGCCTTACCAGTTACAACAAAATTTAACCAAGATGGGTTAGGGTGTGCATTGGGTGAGGTTATAATCTCTACCGTTTGGCCATTTGATAACGGGATACTTAACGGTACCAAGCGGCGATTTACTTTGGCCGCCACACAATGATTACCAACGTCAGAATGCACCGTGTAAGCAAAATCAACCGGCGTGGCACCACGCGACAATTCCATGATATGTCCTTTGGGGGTAAACACGTACACTTCATCAGGAAACAAATCAATCTTCACGTTTTCAATAAACTCTAATGAGTCTTTCGTGCTACCTTGCAACTCCACTAAACGCTGCACCCACTCGCGAGCTCTCAATTGCGCTTTATTGACCTCTAAACCGGACGTCTTGTAGATCCAATGGGCTGCCACACCATTTTCAGCGACTTTATCCATATCACGTGTCCGTATCTGCACTTCTAAAGGCACGCCGTAAGGTCCAAATAAGGTAGTATGCAACGATTGATAACCATTAATCTTTGGAATACCAATATAATCCTTAAAACGCAACGGAACCGGCTTGTAGGTTCGGTGCAACGCACCCATAACACGATAACACGAATCAATGTCCTCGGTGATCACACGAAAAGCAAATACGTCCGTAATTTCAGCAAAGGAAGCTTTTTTTTGGCGCATTTTACGGTAGATACTATACAAATGCTTTTGGCGGCCAAACACGTTTTCATAAGGAATAGCGAGAGCGTCTAAAGCTTTTTGTAAATCGGATTCAATCCGTTGCGTTAGCTCACGCCGATTGCCGCGCGTTTTTTCAATTGATTGCTTAATGGCTCGGTACCGCATGGGGTAAAGAGCTTTGAAGCCTAAATCCTCTAGACCAATATACACCGAGTGCATACCTAATCGATTGGCGATGGGTGCGTATATTTCTAAGGTTTCAATGGCAATACGGCGTATTTTGGCTGCGGGCATGACCCCTAGCGTTTGCATGTTGTGCAGCCTATCGGCTAACTTTACCATAATGACACGAATGTCTTTCACCATGGCTAAGATCATTTTACGAAAATTTTCTGCTTGCGCTTCCGCGCGCGATTCAAATTTTATTTTAGTGAGCTTCGTCACCCCATCAACTAAAGCCGTTACTTCTTCGCCAAAATACTCTAGTAACTCCTCTTGACTCACGACAGTATCTTCAACCACATCATGCAACAACGTGGCCATAATGGTTTGATAATCTAATCGCATCTTGGCTAGTATGAGAGCTGCGGCCACCGGATGGGTGATATAGGGTTCGCCCGAACGACGAGTTTGGCCTTGATGGCCTTTTTCTGCAACACAAAACGCTTTATAACATTGCTCTACAAGGGCTGGGTCAAGATAGCGTATTAATTCATCGTGCAAAACGTCAAAATAACTCACGTCCAATCTCTCCATAGACCATGATTGGATAAAGCTAGTCTTTTTCGAGAATCTCCGACCCCACAAATCCCTCGGCAATCTCACGCAAAGCAATGACGGTGGGTTTGTCATTTTCCCAATCAACAAACGGTTGTGCTCCGCGTACGGCTATTTCACGCGCACGTTTTGAAGCAATCATGACTAATGCAAAACGATTTTCAACATGTTCCAAACAATCTTCCACGGTTACACGTGCCATACTGACCTCACAACGTCAAGTGAATATTTGATTTTACTGTGATAAAAGCAAAAAAGAAAGCAATTCTCGTTGTTGTTGAGTTTGTCGTGCACAACGCAAACGTTGTGCACTGACAATGGCCGCTAATTCATGCACTGCTTTTTCAAAATCGTCATTGACAA